>QNFN01000339.1 GCA_003645555.1 Gammaproteobacteria bacterium
GGGGTTGCCGGGGTTGCCGAGGCTGCCGGGGTCACTGGCGAGTGAGAGGCCACCGCCGTCGGTGCGGGTTCCCGTGCTGGTGGCCTGCTGGTTGCTGCCACATCGCCACCCGGACCCGATGCAGGGCTTTCGGAACGTGTCGCCTGCGCGTTGCCCATGGCCTGGTCATTCTTTGCCGGGGCTGTTTTGTCAGCGCCGGCCTGCGGCCGAGCGGCACCCTGGCGCGGTGCCGCACCTTGTGTCTGTGGAGACTCGGCGGACGCCTTCGGGCTGTTGCCGGCCTGGGCGTCGTTTCCCTGGGTGGCATTGCCAGAGGCCGCGTCTGGCCGCCGCCGCCGCCGTCCACCACGTCGTCCGCGGCGACTCGATCCGCTGCGGGCTGGTTGTCCATCGGCTGCAGGGGCATCCTTTGCCGCTTTTTCGGGGGTCGGTCTGGCCGGGGTTTCATTACGTTTCTGATCCTGCCGATCCGTCGTTTTGGCCGGGTGTGCTGCTGCTTTGTCAGTCTGTGGCCTGGGTTCGTTCCGGCGTCGACTGCGGCCACGGTTTGATTCGCCACGAGTCCCACTACCGCGTCCATCTCGAGTTGAACTGCCTCCGCGCCGGCTGCTGCCGCCGTCATGCCGTCCACTGCCTCGAGATGAGGACGAAGTTGAAGGTCGACGTTTCGGGGCCTTCTCCTCGGTCTTCTCGCTGCTTGCGGCACCGGAACCGAAGAGTGCCGCCCAGAGTCGGGGAAAGAGTCCGGGCCGAGTTTCTGTGGACGTCTCCTGGCGCACCGTTGGGGGTGGAGCCGCGGTCGGTGGCGGCAGGTGCTTGACCACTGGCTCCTCGGGACGCGGTGACTCCTTTTGCGATGGGGTGGCCGTGGTCGCCCCCTCGATCTCCTCGATCAATTCGTAGCTCGCCGGCGTTTTCTCCTTGGGCAGATCGGCACGCCGTATGCGTTCGATCTGGAAATGAGGCGTTTCGAGATTGGGATTCGGGATGACGATGATCGAGGTGTTCTGGCGGGCCTCGATAGCGTTGATGTTCTCGCGCTTTTCGTTGAGCAGGAAGGTGGCGACATCGACCGGCAGTTGAGCGAGTATCTTGCCGGTGTTCTCCTTCATCGAATCTTCCTCGATCACCCTCAGTACCGAGAGCGAGAGTGATTCGACGTCGCGGATGGTGCCCTGGCCGCTGCAGCGCGGGCAGGTCACCTGGCTTGACTCACCGAGTGATGGCCGCAGGCGCTGGCGGGACATTTCGAGCAAGCCAAAGCGCGAGATGCGCCCGGTCTGGATACGGGCGCGGTCCATCTTCAGCGCTTCATTGAGGCGGTTCTCCACCTCGCGCTGGTTGCGCGCCGGCGACATGTCGATGAAGTCGATGACGATCAGGCCGCCGAGGTCACGGATGCGCAGTTGCCGCGACACTTCGTCGGCGGCCTCGAGGTTGGTGTTGAGAGCCGTCTCCTCGATATCGCTGCCCTTGGTGGCGCGCGCCGAGTTGACGTCGATGGCGGTCAGTGCCTCGGTATGGTCGATGGTGATCGTGCCACCCGAGGGCAGGATCACCTCGTGATTGAACGCGGACTCGATCTGGCCCTCAATCTGGTAACGGTTAAAGAGTGGCACTTCGTCTTCGTAGAACTTTACCTTGAGCACGTTGTGCGGCATCACCTGTTGCATGAAGTCGTGTGCCTGACGGAATACCGCCGGATCGTCAATCAGCACCTCGCCGATGTCCGAGCGCATGTAGTCGCGCAGCGCGCGCACGGTCAGGTTGCTGTCCTGGAAAATCAGGAATGGCGCGGCCTTGGCGTCGGCGCCAATCTCGATCGCACCCCACAGGTGGAGGAGGTAGTCGAGGTCCCACTGCAACTCCTCGGCGTTGCGCCCGACTCCGGCGGTGCGCACGATAAGGCCCATGGAGTCAGGGATGTCGAGGGTGCTGAGCGCCTCGCGCAGTTCGGCCCGGTCATCGCCCTCGATACGACGCGAGACACCGCCGGCACGCGGGTTGTTCGGCATTAGCACCAGGTAGCGTCCAGCCAGGCTGATGAAGGTGGTCAGTGCGGCACCCTTGTTGCCACGCTCCTCCTTTTCGACCTGGACCACCAGTTCTTGGCCCTCGGCCAGCAGTTCCTTGATGTTCTGCTTGCCGCTCTTTTCGGTCGCACCCTCGCGGAAGCAACTGCGGGCGATCTCCTTCAGCGGCAGAAAGCCGTGCCGGCCGCCGCCGTACTCAATAAAGGCGGCCTCCAGGCTTGCTTCGACCCGGGTGACTTTGCCCTTGTAGATGTTGGATTTTTTCTTTTCGCGTGAGGCGGACTCGATATCGAGGTCATAGAGCCGCTGGCCATCGACCAGGGCGACGCGCAACTCTTCCTGCTGGGTTGCGTTGATCAACATGCGTTTCATTGTTTAGTTCTCGGGTTGCAACCGGGAACGGGCGCCACTGTACATGGGCGCCAGGGCAGGAGGCCGCGCTTTTGCGCGGCTCGGTCGGGGAGTGTCGGCTGGGACTTGGCACGGCCGAAGTTCTCCGTCTGCCTGTTTGCACCGGGATGGGGCGTGCCTGTGCGACTGGAGCCTGGGCAGACCGGTTCGACGCTATGAGCCGTCGCCATAGCGACAAACCCTGTTGGTCATGCTCAGGCGTGACCACGTCGATCAAAGGCCCCGGTTGGTGCCGCTGGGCGCCGGTTCCGGGGTTGCAACCTGCAATATCACTGCTCTTGGTAAGGGGCCGAGCAATGGTTGGGCCCTGTGCCTGACCAGCCGCGTTCACCTCGGGGTCGGCCGCCTTGGGCGGCGCCACGGCGCGCGAGCTCGGCGCGCTTCCGGTGCCCTCGTCCGCGCCGGCGGCGTGGTGCTCCCCTGGTCATGCTGTCCATGCGGCCGGCCGGTCTGGAGCAGCCGTCTTCGAAA
>QNFN01000340.1 GCA_003645555.1 Gammaproteobacteria bacterium
ATCGAACCGCCAGCCGCTTCCACCCTGGTGATGGCCAAGGGTATGGAAGACAAAACTTGCCGACACTGGCTGGTCAGTGGCAGGGTGCAGGGTGTGTCCTTTCGTGCCGCGACCCGTGACCAGGCCCTGGCGCTCGGTCTCGACGGCTCGGCATGCACCCTCGGCAATGGCCAGGTCGAGGTGTTCGCCTACGGTGCGCCCGCGGCACTCGACCAGTTCGAGGCCTGGCTGCAGCGCGGTCCGCCCGCGGCACGGGTCGATGCGGTTATGGCAGGATCCTGCTTTGGGCCCCTGCCCACAGGATTCACGACGGGGTGAGTGAGATGAACGAGACCGCTACCGGTACCAGGTCCACCAGGATCCTGTCTGCGCGGGAAAATCAGCGCCTGACACTGGAGCTGGTGCTCTCCGACCTGGTCGGCGAGGAACTTCTCGATCAGGCACACGCCACCGAGATGCGCATCACCAACCAGCGGCGCAGCGGGCCGGCGATCCACCCGCTGGTGCTGGTGGCCGACCAGAATTTCAGTTCCCGGAAGCCGCCACACGAGCCGTTGACGCTCGATTTCCTGACCCACTGGCTGGCCGACCAGAACGGTCTCGATTATTTCCGCATCGATCCGCTGAAGGTCGATGTGCCTGCGGTCACCGGCGTGGTCTCCTACGCCTATGCCCACCGGCATCGCATCCTGCCGGTTGCGGTCGAGGATGACCGGGTGGTGTTTGCCACCGCCGAGCCCTACCTGCGTGAATGGGAGAAGGAACTCCAGCACATCCTCAACAAACCGGTCGCGCGGGTGATCGCCAATCCCGTCGATATCGGCCGTTACCTCGATGAGTTCTACAACCTGAGTCGTTCTATGAAAGGGGCGGCCACCGAGCATACCGAACCCCTGAGCGGGATCACCAACCTGGAGCAGCTGGTTTCGCTCGGCCGATCAGGCAAACTCGACGCCAACGATCAGCACATCGTCAATATTGTTGATTGGCTGTTGCAGTACGCCTTCGACCAGCGCGCCAGCGACATTCACCTCGAACCCAGGCGCGAACTGGGCCATATCCGTTTTCGTATCGATGGCGTCCTGCATGCTGTCTACGAGATGCCGGCCACGGTGATGGTGGCGGTAACCGCCCGGTTGAAGACCCTGGGACGCATGGATGTGGTCGAGAAGCGCCGGCCGCAGGATGGGCGGATCAAGACCAAGACCCCGTCCGGTAGTGAAATCGAGTTGCGCCTGTCGACCATGCCCACCGCCTTTGGTGAGAAAATGGTCCTGCGTATTTTCGACCCCGAGGTCCTGGTGCGCAGCTTCACCGAACTCGGTTTCGGCAAGGCCGATCGTGAACGCTGGAACGCGATGGTCGATCATGTTAACGGCATCATCCTGGTCACCGGGCCGACCGGGTCGGGCAAGACCACCACGCTCTACTCGACGCTGAAGCAGCTGGCTCGACCCGAGGTGAATGTCTGCACAGTTGAAGACCCGATCGAGATGGTCGAGAGCAGCTTCAACCAGATGCAGGTGCAGGCGGGTATCGGCGTCACCTTCGCAAGCGGCATTCGTACCCTGATGCGCCAGGACCCGGACATCGTCATGGTCGGCGAGATCCGTGATCTCGAAACCGCCGAAATGGCGATTCAGGCTGCGCTGACCGGTCACCTGGTGTTGTCTACGCTGCACACCAACGACGCCCCGTCGGCGATCACTCGGCTGCTCGAACTCGGGATCGCGCCCCACATGCTGCGCGCCACGCTGCTCGGTGTGCTGGCCCAGCGGGTGGTGCGTACGCGGTGCCCGCGTTGTCGGCATCCGTCCACGCTCGAGGAAGAGGACTGGTCGGCGCTGGTGGCACCATGGAAGGTGGCCAAGCCGGTCGAAGTGTTCGCTGCCGAGGGCTGTCTTGAGTGCCGGCGTACCGGTTTTCGCGGTCGTGTCGGGCTCTACGAAAGCCTGTTGATGAGCCAGGAACTGCGTCGGCATATCAGCACCTCCACGGACCTCGCCGATCTGCGCCAGGCTTGTTACCGCGAGGGTATGCAGCCGTTGCGCTTGTCCGGTGCACGCAAGGTGGCATCCGGCCTGACCACCGTCGAGGAGGTGCTCAACGTCGCACCCGGCGCCGATGAGTGAACCGCGTTATCGTCTCTGCCGTGTTCAGGGTGCCCAGCGCCCGTTGAGGGAACGGAAAACCCGGTTCGGATACCAGTCCTTGCCGACACTGCCGTTGTAACGCGCCAGGGCGCGGCGCAGGTCGCCTTGTTCGCGGTCGAGGTAGTAACGCAGGATGGTGGTGCCGATACGCAGGTTGGTGCGCAGCCGGAACAGGTTGGCCTCGGGCTGGCCGAGCTCTTCCAGCCAGAACGGCATCACCTGCATCAGCCCGAGCGCACCCGCCTCGGAGATGGCGAAACGGTCGAAGTTGCTCTCGACCTCGATCACCGCCAACACCAGTTCCGGTTGCAGCGCGCCGCGCCGCGCCTCCTGGTGCACCAGCCGCAGCAGTTCCAGCCGTTCTTCGGGCTCGGGTGCGTGCGGACGGTGGGACAGGCGCGAGGACATGTCGACCAGCCAGACCTCGGCGTCGTAGCGGTCCTCGAAGCTGTCGCTGGTCGCAACCGCCTCGCGTACCAGTTCGCGCAGGGTGTCGTCGGGACGTTCACGCTCGGCGTGCAGCGGCGCCATCAGGGTCAGGGCGACCAGCAGCAGTCCGAGCGACGGCAGGCGGATGGTCATCTCAACTCGCGAACTGCTCCAGGAGGAACGGGACGACCTCGGCCAGCGACAGGTCACGCGAGTCGCTGTCGGTCCGGGCGCGGTACTCGACCACGCCACGGTCCAGGCCGCGCTCGCCGATCACCACCCGGTGCGGCAGGCCGATCAGCTCCGCGTCGGCGAACATCACGCCGGG
>QNFN01000341.1 GCA_003645555.1 Gammaproteobacteria bacterium
CTTCAGGTTCGCCTCGATGACGTCGCGGTAGAGCGCCGCCTGGTGTTCGTCGGGCACCAACACCATGACCAGGGCGGCCGCCTTGACCGCCTCCTCCGGGGCCTGGACTGTCAGCCCGGCTTGGTCAGCCTTGGGCACCGAGGCGGAACCGGCACGCAGGCCGACGGTCACATCGACGCCGGAATCCTTCAGGTTGTTCGCGTGGGCGTGGCCCTGGGAGCCATAGCCCAAGATCGCGACCTTCATGCCCTGAATAATGGAGAGATCGGCATCTTTGTCGTAGTAGACCTTCATTTCGACAGTCCTTCTTGAGATATCTGGATCGGGTGTTTGGTTTCGGGTGCGCCGCTACCGTCAGGCGCGCAGGCTGCGCTCGCCGCGGGCAATACCGTTGGAACCGGAGCGCACCACCTCGAGCAGCAGTTTCGGGTCGATGGCACGCAGGAAGGCTTCGAGCTTGTCGCTGTCGCCGGTCAGTTCCATGGTGTAGGTGGTGTCGGTAACGTCGATCACCCGGCCACGAAAAATGTCGATCAGGCGCTTGACCTCGGCGCGTTCGCCACCGACCGCGCGCGCCTTGACCAGCATCATTTCGCGCTCGATGTGGGCCCCCTCGGTGAGATCCTGGAGCTTGACCACGTCGATCAGCTTGTTCAGCTGCTTGGTGATCTGTTCGATGATGGCGTCGTCACCCCGAGTGACCAGGGTCATCCGCGACAGGCTCGGGTCCTCGGTCGGTGCGACGGCCAGAGATTCGATGTTGTAGCCACGGGCCGAGAACAGTCCAGAGACCCGCGACAGGGCGCCGGCCTCATTTTCCATCAGGATCGAGATGATATGCCGCATCGCCTAGGAACCTCGGATCAGGTCTGAATGAAGTGGATAGTGATGCAGAATGTTCGAGGTCAGGGCGCGGAGCGCACGCAATGGCAAACCATTACGAAGCTTCACCACAAAAAAACCGGACATTCTGGGTGTAAGAGACGGGTTCATGACTTGACCAAGGCTCCCCTTACACCATGATCATTTCGTTGAGGCCGCCACCGGCCGGGATCATCGGGTAGACGTTCTCGGTCTGGTCGGTGAGGAAATTCATGAACACCAGGCGGTCCTTCATGGCCATCGCCTCTTTCAGCGCCGGTTCGACATCACCCGGCTGCTCGATGTGCATGCCGACGTGGCCGTAGGCTTCGGCCAGCTTGACGAAGTCGGGCAGCGCATCCATGTAGGTCATCGAGTAGCGACCCTCGTAGAAGAACTCCTGCCACTGCCGCACCATGCCGAGGTAGCGGTTGTTCAGGTTGATGATCTTGATCGGCAGGTCGTACTGCTTGCAGGTCGACAGCTCCTGAATACACATCTGGATGCTGCCCTCGCCGGTGATGCAGGCCACCGTCGCGTCCGGGTGGGCGAACTGGATGCCCATCGCCGCCGGCAGCCCGAAGCCCATGGTGCCGAGGCCGCCGGAATTGACCCAACGCCGCGGCAGGTCGAACTTGTAGTACTGCGCCGCCCACATCTGGTGCTGGCCGACGTCGGAAGCGACGAACGCTTCGCCACCGGTCACCTGGTAGAGCGTGTCGACCACCATCTGCGGCTTGATCAGCTTGCTGTTGCGGTCGTAGCTGAGACAATTCTTGGCACGCCAGCCGTCGATTCGCTCCCACCACTCGGCGATGGCCGCAGCGTCCGGTTCGCGGTCGCTATCGTTGATCACCTTCAGCATGTCATCGAGTACGGCACTGACCGGTCCGACGATCGGCACGTCGACCTTGACGTTCTTGGAAATCGACGCCGGGTCGATGTCGATGTGGATGATGCTCGCCGTCGGACAGAACTTCTCGATGTTGCCGGTGACGCGGTCGTCAAAACGGGCACCGATGGCAATCAGCACGTCGCATTCGTGCATCGCCATGTTGGCCTCGTAGGTACCATGCATGCCGAGCATGCCAACAGCCTGCGGCCTGGTCGCCGGGAAGCCACCGAGACCCATCAGCGTGTTGGTGCAGGGGAAATTCAGTTTCTCGACCAGTTCGGTCAGCTGCGGTGCCGCGTTGCTCAGCACCACACCGCCACCGGCGTAGATCATCGGCCGTTCGGCCGAGAGCATCAGATCGACAGCTTTCTTGACCTGACGCAGGTTGCCCTTGACCGTCGGGTTGTACGAGCGCATCGAGATCGACTTCGGGTAGACAAACGGGATGCGCACGTTGGGATCGGTAACATCCTTGGGTATGTCGACGACGACCGGCCCCGGCCGCCCGGTAGTGGCGACGTAGAACGCCTTCTTGATGGTCAGTGCCAGGTCGCGAATGTCCTTGACCAGGAAATTGTGCTTCACACAGGGACGCGTAATACCGACTGTGTCGACCTCCTGGAAAGCGTCATTGCCGATCAGGCTGGTCGGTACCTGGCCGGTGAACACCACCAGCGGGATTGAATCCATGTAGGCCGTGGCGATGCCGGTGACAGCATTGGTCGCCCCCGGGCCCGAGGTGACCAGGCAGACACCAGGCTTGCCAGTCGAACGGGCATAACCGTCGGCTGCATGAGTCGCCGCCTGTTCGTGACGGACGAGGATATGGTTAATCTCATCGTCCTGGAATATGGCATCGTATATGTGCAAAACGGCCCCACCTGGGTAGCCGAAAAGGATGTCGACGTTCTCCTCTTTGAGGCACTGCACAAAAATCTGGGCGCCGTTCAGTTCCACTTCACAGTTCTCCATCGCTCCGGCCCCTGGATGCCGGACGATTTGCGGGTCGCAGAATCGGGGTTAAGCGCCTGCTATCACAGGCGAAACCGGTCGATACGGGAATCAGGAACAGTACTTGTTCTGTCCAGTCAGGTCAAGCCAGAACGGCCCCATGGCAACGCCCTGGCAGGCCCTTTCACGTACC
>QNFN01000342.1 GCA_003645555.1 Gammaproteobacteria bacterium
CGGGAGATCCGCCGGGTAAGCGAACGGCTTGACGATCTCCCCTCCCCGACCCTGCAACTGCTGCCGCTCCACGGCAACCTCGACCTGGCCGCACAGCACCGGATCATCGCCCCCGCACCGCCCGGCATTCGCAAGGTGGTGCTGGCAACCGCGATCGCCGAGAGCAGCCTGACCATCGACGGCATCCGGGTGGTGATCGATGCCGGCCTCAGCCGGCTGCCGCAGTTCGACCCGGTGACCGGCATGACCCGACTGGTGACACGCCAGCTGTCGCGTGCCGCGAGTGAACAGCGCGCCGGACGTGCCGGACGGACCGAACCCGGCAGTTGCTACCGCCTCTGGTCAACGACCCAACAGGCGCAACTGCTCGCCGCCACGCCACCGGAAATCGCCCAGGCCGACCTGGCACCCCTGGCGTTGCAGCTGTTGCGTTGGGGTGTTTCCGACCCGCTGGAATTGCGCTGGCTCGATCCGCCTCCGGCTGCGCCCTATGCCCAGGCACTCGACCTGCTACAGCATCTGGGTGCTGTCGAGCGAACCGACACGGGCTGGCGCCTCACCCCGCATGGCGAGGGGATGGCCGCGTTACCGATGCACCCGCGCCTGGCGCACATGCTGCTGACCGGGACGCGCGCCGGGCTGCGCGACCGTGCCTGCGACCTCGCCGCGCTGCTGTCGGAACGCGACCCTCTCGACAGTCGCGATGCCGACACCGAAACACGCCTCGACCTGTTCAAGGGCGACATCCGGCGCGGCATCCAGCGCCGGTTACGGCAACTCAGCCGCCAGTTTCGACACCACTGCAAAGCAAAAGTGGACCACCAGGTCGATGCTCCGAGCGACCCACGCTGGACCGGCTATCTGCTGGCTTGCGCCTATCCCGATCGCATCGCCCAACGACGCGGGAACGGCAGAAGCTACCGCCTCGCCAACGGCCGGGCAGCCGAATTGAACGAGGCCGACCCACTGCAGAAAGCCACCTACCTGGCCGTGGCCCAGCTCAGCGGCCGTGCGGGCCAGGCCAACGACCGCATCCATCTTGCGGCAGAACTCGACACCGCCCTGTTCGATGACGAACTGGCAGAGCAGGTGACTGAGGTCGACGCCGTCGCCTGGGACAGCAAAACCCACCGTTTCCGTGCCGAACGCGAACAGCGGCTCGGCGTGCTGCGCCTGGCATCACAACCGCTGGCACGGATCCCTGCCGGCACACGAGAACAGGTCATGGTCGATTTTGTCCGCCGCGAAGGACTCGCCCTGCTCGACTGGCCCGAGGCAACTGAACAACTGCGCGGGCGGGTGCGGCTGTTGCGCACATCGGAATCCGGTGCCCGGGAACCAGGGAACTGGCCCGACCTCTCCGATGCCGCGCTACTGGACGGCCTCGAACAGTGGCTGGCACCGGCACTTGCCAAAGTCACCATGCGCGACGCCTTCAAGAAACTGGACACTCGCGCCCTGCTGCTCGCCCTGCTGCCGTGGCCGTTGCCAAAACGCCTGGACGAGCTGGCGCCGGAACGGATCGAAGTTCCGTCCGGATCGATGATCCGTATCGACTACACCCGGGAGCCGCCGGTGCTGGCGGTCAAGCTGCAGGAGATGTTCGGCGGCGCGACGACCCCGCGCATCGCCAACGGCAGGGTGGCGTTGACCGTGCACCTGCTGTCACCGGCCGGCCGGCCTCTGCAGGTAACCCAGGATTTGGCCAGCTTCTGGAGCAATGGCTATTCCGAGGTGCGCAAGGAGATGCGCGGACGCTACCCGAAGCACCCGTGGCCCGAAGACCCGCTGCAGGCGGTGCCGACGGCACGGACCAAGCGCAGGACTCCCCGCTGAAGTCACCAGTTCCGTAGGAACCTCTGATCAAATCATGAACTCGTATCTGGCACCCAGAATGTCCAGCTTTGTCGTTGCAAAGCTTCGCAATAGCTAGCTATTACGTGCGTTTTGCGCCTCAAATCTGAATATTCTGAAGCACCATCTACTTCGTCCAGACTTAATCAGAGGTCCCCTTACGGGATCACTTCTCAGGCGCACCTTCCCGCACCAGGTGCCAGCTCGATTGCGCCCCGTGCCGTGCCGCCTGACGGTCAAGCCGCAGACGATGGCGCCGCAGCAGCCGGTACTGCAGGGCATCGACCCAGGGCAGATCGATCCCGGGTAGCGGGTTGAACGGATTCGTTCGGCTGTCGGCATAGAGCGCCAAGCGAGTGCTCCCTGCCGGTGCGCTGCTGCGGGCGTGAAAGCCGAATGTATTGGCGATGACCAGGGTATTCGCTGGCACCTCAAGCGCGGTTGGTTGTGGAAGTCCCAGTGCGATACGGTCGGCCTCGCTCAATCGCAATGAACCCTTGCGTGAATAGCGGTCAGGCAGGCTACGACCGGCGATACTCTGCCGGTATTCCCAGCGCAGTCGAGCAAACGTCAGCCGGTGCGAACCGGTCACGTAACTGAACGGTCCTTTCTCAGCCGACACGTCTTCAAGAAACAACCAACCTTTCATGGTCGGATGGAAGGTGTCGCTGTGCAGGTGCTTCTGCGGGTCGGGCCGATCATCCTGCTGATGCGCATGAAACAACTGCTCGACGAATGTGAACGGCGGCCTGAGCGTTGCCGCGGCCCACTGCAACAACCGCCGATAGACCCGGTTTTGTTGCAGCAGAGCGCGGCATGCGGGCAACCCCAGCAAGGTCTCCGGGGCGAGCGGTATGCGCCGGTTGACGGTATCACCCTGGACACACTCGCGCGCCTCGGTGCCATCGAAATGGCGTACCTCCAACGTCAGTGCGGTATAGGCCTCGGGTGACAAGACATCGCGTATTACGAGGAACCCGTCACGGCGATAGGCGGCACGGTCCTCCGAGGCGACCAGGGGTGACAACAACTGGGCACGAAA
>QNFN01000343.1 GCA_003645555.1 Gammaproteobacteria bacterium
CGGCATGACGGTTTACGACCGTTGTCATCTCGGCCACGCCCGTGCCCTGGTGGTGTTCGACATCGTTACCCGCTACCTGCGCTGGTCTGGCTACGATGTCACTTACGTTCGTAACATCACCGACATCGACGACAAGATCATCGCTCGCGCGAACGAAAATGGTGAGGACTTCCGCGACCTGACCGCCCGCTTCATTGCCGCCATGCACGATGATTGCGCCGCCCTGGGCGTATTGCCACCCGACCATGAGCCGCGTGCGACCGACTCGGTCCCCGGCATGATCACCATGATCGAGAAGCTGATCGCCAACGGCCATGCTTATGCTGCTGACAACGGCGATGTCTATTACGATGTCAGCCACTTCGATGGCTACGGCAAGCTCTCAGGCAAGAAGGTCGAGGACCTGCGCGCCGGCGCCCGGGTCGAGATCGCCGAGGCCAAGGACGACCCGCTCGATTTCGTGCTATGGAAGGCGGCCAAACCAGGTGAGCCGAGCTGGGACTCGCCGTGGGGTTCGGGGCGGCCCGGCTGGCACATCGAGTGTTCGGTGATGTCGACCGCCGCTCTGGGCAACCATTTCGACATCCATGGTGGTGGCCGCGACCTGCAGTTCCCGCACCACGAGAACGAGATCGCCCAGTCCGAAGGGGCGACCGGCGAGCCGTTCGCCAACTACTGGATCCACAACGGCTTCGTGCGTATCGGCGACGAAAAAATGTCGAAGTCGCTCGGCAACTTCCTGACCATCCGTGAGATCCTCGAGCGCTACCGGGCCGAGGATGTGCGCTACTTCATCGTCAACAGCCACTACCGCAGTTCGCTGAACTACAGCGAGGAGTCGCTTGGTCAGGCACATGGGGCGCTCGAGCGGCTCTACACCGCGCTGCGCGACCTGCCGCATGACGATGTCGTAGATGACGATTACCGGGCGCGCTTCACCGCGGCCATGGATGACGATTTCAACACCGCCGAGGCGGTCGCCGTGCTGTTCGAACTGGCCCGCGAGATCAACCGCGCCCGCGAGGATGACCCGGCCCGGGCCGCGCGTCTCGGTGGCACGCTACGTGCGCTTGGCGGTGTACTCGGGCTGCTGCAGATGGACCCCGTCACCTTCCTCCAGGCTGGTACAAGCCGTGATGACGGGCTCGAGGATGACGCCATCGAGGCACTGATAGTCGAGCGCAACGAGGCGCGAAAGAACCGCGACTTCGCCACGGCAGATAGGGTTCGTGACCAGCTCAAGGCCGCCGGGATCGAACTCGAGGACGGTGCCGGAGGCACCACCTGGCGCCGCGCCTGAGGGCCTTTCGGGATCCTGGACTTTCGCTTCTGTAGGGCTTCAGCCTGACAAGGCCATAACCCCGGTTCCGGGTGCTGCTACGGCTTTCCTGTGGGCCGGGCTTCAGCCCGACAAGGCTATAACACCGGTTCTGGGTGCTGCAGCGGCTTTCCTGTAGGTCGGGCTTCAGCCCGACGCAGGTACCAGGTAGGGCAGAATCCCGCACTGCAAAGGATGCATGGCTGGTCGGGACGCCTCAGGCCGGGATGTGGGTGTCTGTTCCGTCCCGCCGGTCGGCAGCATCCGCGGTGTTTTCCAGCAGCATCGCCACCGTCATCGGCCCAACTCCGCCGGGCACCGGCGTGATCCAGTCGGCCCGCTCGCTGGCCGCCGCGAAATCGACGTCACCGGTCAGGCGACCGTCCGGCTGGCGGTTGATACCGACATCGATGACTACGGCCCCTTCGCGGATCCACTCGCCGGGTACGAAACCGGGCCGACCGACCGCGGCCACCAGCACCTCGGCCCGGGCGACGTGACCGGGCAGGTCGACCGTGCGGGAGTGGCAGACGGTAACGGTGCAGCGAGCCTGGAGCAGTTCCAGTGCCATCGGCCGGCCGACGATATTCGAGACTCCGATTACCACGGCATCGCGTCCGGCGAGTTCGATGCCGGTGCGGTCGAGCAGGGTCATGATGCCGCGCGGTGTGCATGGGCGCAGCAGTGGGCGACGTAGCGCCAGGCGGCCTATGTTGTAGGGATGGAAACCGTCGACGTCCTTGGCCGGGTCGATGCGTTCGATCACGGCCTCGGCGTCGATCTGCCCGGGCAGTGGTAACTGCACCAGGATGCCATCGATCACCGGATCGGTGTTGAAGCGGTCGATCAGCGCCAACAATTCGGCCTGGGAAGTGCTGGCGGGAAGGTCGTGGGCCTCGGAATGGAAGCCGACTTCGGTACAGGCACGGCGTTTGCTGCCGACGTAGACACTTGAGGCTGGATCGTCGCCGACCTGGACCACGGCGAGCCCGGGTTGCCGGCGCCCCGCGGCGCGTCGGGCAGCCACTCGCCGTGCTACCTCGGCGCGCACCTCGGCCGCGATCTGCTTGCCGTCGAGCAATCGTGCAGCCATGCTTAAATCTCCCCAGGAAAAGACTATTTTCTCATGCCGTCCAGGATCCTAACAAGGCACAATCCAGTCCATTGACCCTAAAAAGGGGTGCGCGTATGATCCCCCGTCTGCGTGCGGTAACTGTTTGATGCGCTATGGTATGATCCCGCGCGTTTCGGGGTATAGCGCAGCCTGGTAGCGCACCTGCTTTGGGAGCAGGGTGTCGGGGGTTCAAATCCCTCTACCCCGACCAAATATGGCGACGCCAGCGGACTTCGATATGCGCCCGTAGCTCAGCTGGATAGAGCATCGGCCTTCTAAGCCGAGGGTCGCAGGTTCGAGTCCTGCCGGGCGCGCCAACTGACCAGATACTGACTGTGATGATTTTATGGTGGGCGTAGCTCAGTTGGTAGAGCTCCGGATTGTGATTCCGGTGGTCGTGGGTTCGATCCCCATCGCTCACCCCATATTTTTGGCCGCGTGCCAAGTGCTGAAAAATCAGGGC
>QNFN01000344.1 GCA_003645555.1 Gammaproteobacteria bacterium
ATCGCAGTCATGTTAAGGCCCGTTTGCCAAGGAGAAGACGATGCAAAGCAAACGCTACTACTGGGCCGGGATCGCCGGGCCGCTGCTGGTGCTGCTGTTTTCCCTGCCCATGGTCGCCTCTGCCGCCACGTTGAGCGGTCGGTTGAACGGGCACGACTGCGCCGAGCGGGGCACGGCCTGTCCGATCGACCGTCTCGATCCGCATGTAACCCTTGAGGCTGATTTCGTGCTACAGCAATCGAATGGCGAGTACTTTTTCCTCGTCAACGTGCCACGCGATGTCAAGGTGCGCCACGTGATGGAGGCCATAGAGGTCAGTGGTGACCTGAACCGCAAATACAATGCCGTGACGGTTGATGAGTTCAAGGTCGATGGCAAGGTGATCTGGTCGCAAAAACTGCAGGAAGAAGAGGCGCAGCGCCATCTCTGGCCTGGGGCACTGACTGGTCAATAGGCATGCAGGGTGGATCCAAGCCGGTTTGGCATCGCACAACGGTGTCCATTCGCACGGAGGCGGTGTCAGGCCGTTCACCTGGGACACCTCGGGGATATCCGTTCGTTCCGGTGTTGCTGTTATTTGCCGTGGTGATCAGTTGTGCACTGTTTGCAATGGCGGTCAGGGCCGGGCTGCCCCACGGTCTGCGTACGTTCGACCCGGTCGAGGCGCCGGTGCTTGATCTCGACGATTTGGCCGGCCGGCGCCATGTGCTGGCGGACTATCGAGGCGAGGTCCTGGTGATCAATTTCTGGACTACCTGGTGCACTCCGTGCCGCCAAGAACTGCCGGGAATGGCGCGTGCCGCCCGGGAGCTGGCCGGTGACGGAATCCGTGTCATTACTGTCGCGATGGGTCAGGATGCGATGGAAGTCGGGGAGTTCATCGAGCAGTTTGCTTTCGATCTCCCGAAGCTGGTTGATCCTGATGGTCTGGCAGCCGAGCGCTGGCAAGTGCGGACCCTGCCGACCAGTTTTGTCGTCGACCCCGCCGGGCGTGTCGTGTTACAGGTCATCGGTGCCTATGACTGGGAGGCGCCGGGACTCTGGGACCAGCTCCGGGATCTGGCTATGGAACCTCTGACTGAATCACGATCCACTTGGTCCGGAATCGATCAACGGTTCTCCAAAGGGAACCCCTGATCAAATCATGAACTCGTACCTGGCGCCCAGAATGTCCAGCTTATTCGTTGCCAAGCTTCGCAATAGCTCGCTATTACGTGCGCTTGGCGCCTCAAATCTGAACATTCTGCATCACCATCTACTTCGTCCAGACTTAATCAGAGGTTCCCAAGGCAGAAGGTGCGTAGGTCGTCCAGGAAGCGTTCCCGTTGCCACAGGTGCGGTGAGTGGTCGGTGCCCTCATAGACATGCAGTCGTGCGTCAGGGATGGCGCCACGAATGTACTCGGCCAGTTCGACGCTGTAGAAGTGACTGGTATCGCCGTGAACCAGCAGGGTTGGCACCTCGATTGCAGGCAGGACGTCGCGGTAGTCGGCCAGCGTCAGGCTCTTCCATACTTCGATCAGTGGCTCCGGCTCGAGCTTGCGCAGGTAGTCGCGCACGCGAGCCAGTCCGGGATCGTCCATGGCATAGGCTGTCCGCGCACGTGGGTTGTTGCTCTCGCCGATAAGGGTGAGGACCGCTTCGCTGAAATCGTCCTCGAGTCGTGCCAGGAACGTGTCACTCTGGTCGTCAGTGAAGTTGCCGTAGATGCCATGACGCCAGTCGTTGTCGGTCAACAGCTTCGGCGACTGGTCTACCAGGACCAGGCGGTTGATAGTGGTGCAGCCGAATTCACGCACGTATTCCCAGACCGTCAGTGCCCCCATCGAGTGGCCGAGCAGGGTAGCGGGGCCCAGGTCGAGATGGGCCAGCAACTCGCTCAGGTCCCGTGCCATGCGTTGCACGCTGTTTGGTGTCACGTTGGAGTTGGGGTGGCCGCCATGGCCACGTGCGTCCCAGCAGACGCAGGTGTGCTGGTCGGCTAGCGCCTCGGCGAACGGCAACCACTCACGGTGGTTCGAAGTCCAGCCGTGAAGGAAGACCAGGGGGCCCCCTTCGCCGGTACGGACGTAGTGGAGTAGTGCGTCGTCAGACGCAGTGAAGTGGTCCATTGTGGGGCGTGGTCGTGGTGGAAACGGTCCGTATGATAACGACCGCCCGGGCAGGTGCAAGGCGGGCGAAACGCTCTTGGCAGTCAGCCCGCGAGATGAGTCAGGATAGTGTCGGCATCCGAGACGCCGTAGGTCTCGGTGCCGTCGGGGCGCAGTTCCTCAACGTACAGTTTCTCAATAACTCCATCCCGGACCAGCATGGCGTAGCGGCGTGAGCGTTCACCTAAGCCGTTGCCCCGCTTGTCGATCAGCATGCCCATGGCGGTAGTGAATTCGGCGTTGCCGTCGGGGATGAAACGGACTTCGTGGGCGTCTTGCTGGACCTGCCAGGCGTCCATGACAAACCCGTCATTGACCGCCAGGCAGATCACCTCATCGATACCGTGGACCTTGATCGCCGGGGCGAGTTGGTTGAATCGCGGTAGGTGTTTCGAGGAACAGGTCGGTGTGAAGGCGCCAGGCAGCGCGAACAGGACCACTGATTTGCCGGCAAACAGTTGCGCCGTGGTGACGTCAGTCCAGTCGCCATCCTGGCGGACGCGAAAGGTGACCTCGGGGACACGCTGGCCTTCGTTGCGCGGGGGCATCATCTCTCTCCTCGTGGGTTGCCGCACGTGCGGCACGGCAGGTCGCAGGCGCACTATAGCGCCGAACAATACGTCATTGGGAGGGCATGGATGCGGGTGCGTGGTGCCCGGGAGCTGGTGCAATGCGCTAAAATGCGCGATTACCATCACCCCCCCGCCGGAGAAACCACCGATGTCCGACATCACCCTCGATCA
>QNFN01000345.1 GCA_003645555.1 Gammaproteobacteria bacterium
ATGAGGGCTTGGCGCAGCCGATCCTGATTGGACGCCAGAAGGTGGTCCAGATGCGCATCGAGCGGCTCGGGTTGCGCATCCAGCAGGAGCGGGACTTCACTCTCGTCGACCCGCAGAATGACCCACGCTTCCGCGAGTACTGGCAGCTCTATCACAGCCTCATGGAGCGACGCGGGGTGACGCCGGAGATCGCACGCGTGGTGGTGGCCACCCGTAATACTGCGATTGCCGCGCTGGCCATGGTCCGCGATGAGACCGACGCCATGATCTGCGGCCTGACCGGGCGCTACCCGAGTCACCTGCGCCACATTGTCGAGATCATTGGCCTGCAGGACTGCGTGCGCACACCGGCGGCAATGACGGCTCTGATCCTGAGCAAGGGCACACTGTTCATCACCGACACCAACGTCAACGTCGACCCCGAGGCGGAAGACCTGGCACAAATTGCGATCCTGGCGTCACGCGAGGTGCGCAATTTCGGCATCGAACCGAAGGTAGCCCTGGTTTCGCACTCGAGTTTCGGCAGCTTCCACGATGTCTCCGCGGAGCGTATGCGTGAGGCCTTGCGACAGATTCGGGCGATAGCGCCCGACTTGCTGGTTGAGGGTGAGATGCATGCCGACGCGGCTCTCTCCGAGGAGATTCGGCTGCGGATCTTCCCTGGTTCGATGTACAAGGGAGCCGCCAACCTGCTGGTGATGCCCAGTCTCGACACCGCCAACACCTCGTTCAATATGCTCAAGATGCTCGGTAATGGCGTCTCGATTGGGCCGATCCTGCTCGGGGTCAACAAGCCGGCCCATATCCTTACGGCATCGGCGACGGTACGTACCATCGTCAACATGACCGCCGTGGCCGGGGTCGACGTGCTCAAGGCACGCACCCCGCAGTTATTCGACAACCTCTGCCAAGCGAAAACCGCCGAGGCCTGACCAGGAGATGAACATGGAATCAAACCGAGCCCTCGGTAGCATCGAAGCCTGCGTATTCGATGCCTACGGAACGCTGTTCGATGTGGCCTCTGCCGCTGCCCGCTGCCGCGATGATCTGCACGGCAAGGCCGATGCGTTGGCCGATATCTGGCGCAACAAGCAGCTGCAGTACACCTGGCTGCGCAGCCTGATGGGGCACTACGTCGACTTCACCCAGGTGACCGGCGATGCTCTCGACTACGCACTCAGTGCATTGAAGGTCGATGATCCACCGCTGCGCGACCGGTTGATGGCGCTGTACATGGAACTCGACGCCTACCCCGAGGTGCCCGCGGTGCTTGGCCGCCTGCAGGGCGCCGGACTAAAGACAGCGGTCCTGACCAACGGCTCGCCACTGATGATCGATGCCGCCGTGGCGAGTGCCGGCATCGGTGACCTGCTCGACGCCGTACTGACGGTGGACTCGCTCGGCATCTACAAGCCCGATCCGTCGGTCTACCAGCTTGCTCTCGAGCGCTTCGCCCTGCCGGCCGAGCGCATTGCGTTCATGTCGTCGAACGCCTGGGACGCGGCCGGGGCCGCTGCTTTCGGTATGACGGTGGTCTGGGTCAACCGTTTCGGTCAGCCGCCGGAACGGCTGCCAGGTACGCCGACGGCCGAACTCACCTCGCTCGAGGGGTTGCCGGGTCTGCTTGGTATCGAATAGTCCTCAGCGATTTTCCACCTGGGAAGGTGTCGCTCCGGCACGGGCCAGGTATTCACGCAGATGGGAGACGTCCATGCGGCCAAGGGTGTGGCCGTGGTGCGGTCGGTGGAGGATGCCCTCGATACCGTTCAGCTTCACCCGTAGGCGCGCACCGGAGATGTTTTCGACGGTCGCGCCGAGATGATGCAGCAGTCTCTCGACATCGCGCCAGTGGAGGTTGCCGCTGACGTGGGTACTCTGGAACAGGCTGCGCAACAGCTTGTCGTGCTTGTGGCTCATTTCTGGATTCACGCCTCCCTGGCTCTGCCACCAGCGTAGTCGAAGGAGGTACGGTCGACGAGCCGTCGCCAGGCTGGTTCAGCTCCGGCGTTCGGCCGCTTCGGCACAGGCCAGACAGTGGGTCGCGGTCGGGTCGGCACCGAGTCGGCCGTCTGCGATCGGCTCGCCGCACTCGAGGCATTCCCCATAGCTGCCGTCGTCGAGACGGCGCAGCGCGGCGTCGATCCGGACCTGTTCGAGTTGCTGTCGGCGCAGGGTTTCCTGGGCCATCGCCTGCCCTTGCAGGGCGTCCATTCGCGACAACCGACCGACCCGGGCCTGGTCGAGTTCGACCGTTTTTGCTGCCTCACTGGCGGTTGCCTCCAGCCGTGCCAGGTCCTCACGGCGCGCCATCAGGCGGGCGCGGATCGGGGTGGTGTCCATGGGCGAGGGGGTCAGAGTAAAACCGGGCCGGTTTTACTCTGACCCCTGTTCGGAACCCGGCTCGCCGAGCTTGGCGCGAAGCAGCTCGTTGAGCTGCTTGGGGTTGGCCTGACCCTTGGTGGCCTTCATCGCCTGGCCGACGAAAAATCCGAGCAGTTTGCCTTTGCCGGCACGGTACTGCTCGACCTGCTGTGGGTTGGCGGCGATCAGTTCGTCGACCAGTTTTTCGAGCGCACCGCTGTCGCTGACCTGCTCGAGGCCGCGTGCCTCGATGATGGTGTCGGCATCACCCTCGCCATTCCACATCGCCTCGAACACCTGCTTGGCGATCTTGCCGGAGATGGTCTGGTCGACGATGCGCAACAGCAGCCCACCAAGCTGGGCCGCCGTGACGGGCGTATCGGTCACGTCTATTCCGGCGCGATTGAGCGCGCCACCGAGCTCGACCATGACCCAGTTGGCGGCCAGTTTCGGCTCATTGCAGGTGGCCGCGACGGCTTCGTAATAGTCGGCCAGTTCGCGGCTTCCGGTCAGGGTCGCGGCGTCC
>QNFN01000346.1 GCA_003645555.1 Gammaproteobacteria bacterium
ACTTCCGCCCCTTCTGCACCCGCCCGGCGATCGTCGCCGTGCTGACCCCCGCCTCGCTGTACCTGACCGGGTTCTTCGACAACTTCGGCAGCGCGCTGCCCCATGGCATTTTCCAGGCGGTATCGATCGGCACCACCACCGGCTTCACCACCGCTGAATACTTCGCCTGGCCGATCTTCCTGCCGGTCCTGTTGCTGTTCACCAGTTTCATCGGCGGTTGCGCCGGTTCGACCGGCGGCGGGCTCAAGGTGATTCGCTTCCTGCTGTTGATCAAGCAGGGGGTCCGCGAGATCCAGCGCCTGGTCCACCCGAATGCGGAGATCCCGGTCAAGATCGGCAACAAGGTGCTGCCGGAACGGGTCATCCAGGGAGTGTGGGGCTTTTTCGCCGTCTACGTCGCCAGCTTCAGCGTCATGCTGCTGATGCTGATGGCGACCGGGCTCGATCAGGTCACCGCCTTCTCCGCCGTCGCCGCCTGCCTGAACAACCTCGGCCCGGGGCTCGGCGAGGTCGGCCTCAACTACGCCGGCATCAACGACTTCGCGAAGTGGGTGCTGTCGCTGGCGATGCTGCTTGGCCGCCTGGAAATCTTCACCCTGCTGGTGCTGCTGACACCGACCTTCTGGCGCCCTTGAGTGCCACGCCGGCGGTGCCATCTGCCTGGTTGGTGTTATCCTCGCGCTAGCAATGCCGGCCACTGCACGGAGCCTGGCTGACACCGCAGGAGACAGGCCTTGAGCCCCCAACACCATGCCGCGGACTACCCCCGCACCCGGATGCGGCGCATGCGCCGCGATGACTTCACGCGCCGGCTGATGCGCGAGCACCTACTCACCGTCGACGACCTGATCTATCCGGTCTTCATCCTCCCCGGCGAGGGGCGGCGCGAAGCGGTGGCCTCGATGCCCGGCATCGAACGGCTGTCGATCGACCTGCTGCTCGAAGAGGCCTCTGAACTGGTGGCCCTCGGCATCCCGGCGGTGGCGCTGTTCCCGGTCACGCCACCGGAAATGAAGAGCCTCAATGCGCGCGAGGCGTTCAACCCCGACGGCCTGGCGCAGCGTGCGGTACGGGCGTTGAAGGCCGCAGAGCCCGGGCTGGGGGTCATCACCGATGTCGCCCTCGACCCGTTCACCACCCACGGCCAGGATGGATTGATCGACGAGCACGGTTACGTACTCAACGATGAGACGGTCGAAGTGCTGGTGCGTCAGGCCCTGTCGCATGCCGCTGCAGGGGCCGACATCGTCGCGCCGTCGGACATGATGGACGGGCGCATCGGCGCCATCCGCTCCGGGCTCGAGGCCTCAAACCACCCGTTGACACGCATCCTCGCCTATTCGGCCAAGTACGCCTCTGCCTTCTACGGCCCGTTCCGTGATGCCGTCGGCTCGGCCACCAACCTCGCTGGAGGCAACAAGTACAGCTATCAGATGGACCCGGCCAACAGCGATGAAGCGCTGCGCGAGATCGCTCTGGATCTCAACGAGGGGGCGGACATGATCATGATCAAGCCAGGCATGCCCTATCTCGACATCGTCCGCCGCGCCAAGGAGCGGTTCGGGGTACCCACATACGCCTACCAGGTCAGCGGTGAATACGCGATGCTGATGGCCGCAGCCCAGAACGGCTGGCTCGAGGAACGCGCCGTGGTCCTGGAAAGTCTGCTGGCATTCAAGCGTGCCGGTGCCGACGGCATACTGACCTACTTCGCCAAGCGCGCGGCCGGCTGGCTCAAGGCCGGCTGACGGAGGTCTTCCGCAGGATGCGGGCCGACCACAGGAAATATATGGCAGAGGACGCCAGGTCATGAAGGATATCGATCTCACCAATCCGGAGTTGTTCGTCAACCGCGAACTGAGTCTGCTCGAGTTCAACCGGCGGGTGCTCGACCAGGCCAAGGACGAGGCGACGCCCCTGCTCGAGCGATTGCGCTTCCTGTGCATCTCCAGCCGCAATCTAGACGAGTTCTTCGAAGTGCGCGCCGCCGGCGTCAAGCAGCAGATCGATCTTGGCGTCCTGACCAGCGGTCCCGACGGCCTGACCCCGCACGAGCAACTGGCGCACATCAGCACCATCGGCCATGAGTTGGTCGCGGAACAGTACCGGGTACTCAACGATGTGCTGCTGCCGCTGATGGAACAGCAGGAGATCAACGTCCTCAAGCGCTCGCAGTGGGACAGCAAGCTGACCGGTTGGGTCAAACGCCACTTCGAAAACGAAGTGCTACCGGTACTGACCCCGATCGGGCTCGACCTGGCGCACCCGTTCCCTCGGGTGCTGAACAAGTCGCTCAACTTCATCATCGCGCTCGAGGGCAAGGACGTGTTCGGCCGCGACAGCGGCCTCGCCGTGCTCCAGGCGCCGCGCTCATTACCACGCGTAATCCAGGTGCCGAAAAGTTATGCATCGAGCGACTGCGGCCTGGTCTTCCTGTCGTCGATCATCCACGCCCACATCGAAGAACTGTTCCCGGGTATGACCGTGACCGGTTGCCACCAGTTCCGCGTCACCCGTAACAGCGACCTGTTCGTCGACGAGGAGGCGGTCGACGACCTGCTGCGCGCATTGCAGGGCGAGTTGCCCGGACGGCGCTACGGCGACGCGGTCCGGCTCGAGGTGGCCGACGACTGCCCGCGCCACCTGGCCCGCTTCCTGTTGGAGAAATTCGAACTCCAGGATGACGACCTCTACCGGGTCAACGGACCGGTCAACCTGAACCGCCTGATGACCATCCCCGACATGGTCGACCGCCCCGACCTGAAGTACCCGCCGTTCACGCCGAGCCGCCCGGCCCGGCTAACGCACAAGCAGAACATGTTCGAGGCGATCGCCGAGGGCGACCTGCTGCTGCACCACCCCTACGAGGCGTTCTCCCC
>QNFN01000347.1 GCA_003645555.1 Gammaproteobacteria bacterium
CTTCAGGTTGGTCGCCATCTCGGGTAGGGGCAGGGAAAGCAACATTGCGACCGCGGCGAAGCCGAGCGCCACCTGGAACAGTGCCGTGTAGTCGGCCGCGGCCGGCACCTCGTCCCCGGCGATGGCCGACAGCGCGATGGGGAGCATGCCGGAGACGCCGAAGAGCATCAGGCCCTGGTTGCGACGGCGCTCCGGCACGCAGTCCGCGGCGTAGGTAAAGAGCGCGGTGAAGAGCATGGCCTCGGCCAGACCGTGCAGGATTCGCACGACGAAAATCCAGGCGTCGATGGAGTCCACGGTCAGGTAGAGCGCCATCACCGCGGTATTGAGAGCGTTGCCGACGAGAATGACGCCGCGCCTGCCGCGGGCGTCCATCACCCGGCCCAGGGTGGGTCGTACCGCGATTGCCGAGATCGCCGTCAGGCTGAAGATCAGCCCGATCTGCAATTCCCCGGCGCCGAGGTCTTTCAGATAGCCGGGAAAATGCAGGAAGAGATTGAAGGACAGGGCCTGGAACAGGTTGGACAGCGTGCAAAGAACGAAGGGTCCGCTGAAGAGGCGCTCCTGGCTCACTCGGTGCGGAGGGTCTTGCGAACCGCGGCGATCACGTCGCCGACGTCGTCGTCGCTGAGCTTCGCGGACAGCGGAAGACTGACGGTGCTCTCGCCGACACGCAGGCTGTGGGGAGTGTCCTCCGTGCGCCAGCCGTAGGTCTCGCGGTAATAGGGGTGGGTCGGGATGCTCCGGTAATGGACGCCGACGCCGACGTTCTCGCGTTGCATGGCCAGCAGGAACTCGTCGCGCGTGATTCCGGCGTGCTCGGGCTCCACCTGGATCGTGAACAAGTGGTAGGCATGGCGCGTTTTCGGTTCAGCCGGTGCCGGCAACATCACCGGTAGGTCACTCAGCTCGCCCAGGTAGGTCTGCCAGATCGCCTCGCGGCGCCGCCAGCTCGCCTCGATTCGCGCGAGCTGATGCAGGCCTAGGGCCGCCTGGAGATCCATCATGTTGTACTTGTAGCCGCACTCGACGACCTGGTAGTGGCGGAAGCCGTCGTCACCGAAGCGGCTCCAGGCGTCCTTCGACATGCCGTGCAGCGCCAGCACCTTGATGCGGTTGGCGTGGGCCTCGTCTCTCGAGACGACCATGCCGCCTTCCCCTGTCATCAGGTTCTTGGTGACGTAGAAGCTGAAGCAGCCGTATTCGCCGAAGGTGCCTGCGTGGCGGCCGTGGTACTCCGTCTCGATGGCGTGAGCGCAGTCTTCGACCATTGCCAGACCGTGGCGCTGCGCGATGGCACACAGGGGATCCATGTCGCACGGACGCCCGGCGAAGTGCACCGGCAGGATCGCCTTGGTGCGCTCCGTGATCGCCGCTTCCACCGCGGCGATGTCGATGTTCAGGCTCGTCGGATCGATGTCGGCGAGGACCGGCCGCGCGCCGGTATGGATGATGGCGTTGACCGTGGAGCAGAAGGTCATCGCAGTAGTGATGACTTCATCGCCGGGCCCGACTCCCGCCGCCAGCATCGAGAGATGCAGCGCAGCCGTGCAGGAGTTCACCGCCACGGCGTGGTTGCCCGCAGCGTAGTCGCGGAACCGTCGTTCGAACTCCGCCACTTTCGGCCCAGTTCCGAGCCAGCCCGAATCCAGGCACGCGAGGACCTCGCGCTTCTCCTCGTCGCCGATGAGGGGAGCGCCGAAGACCAGGAAGTCCTCACTGGAACGGATGGGTTTGTGCTTCGCGTCGGCCATGCTTCCCTTCTGCTTGTTTCGCGCCGGTGGTTCGGTGGAGCCGTGCGTTAGTAGAGGAAGGGGATCATCCGCTTGCGATCCCTCGGGTACTCGTCTCCAAACTTCTTGATGTACCACTGGTGGTGGGTGTTTGCTCGCGGACCCAGGTTGGCGAAGGTCCAGATCGCGAACACCAGCCCGGCCGACGACCAGGTCATGATCGCCCAGCCCACCCACTCGGTCAGTTCGCCGAGGTAGTTGGCAGACGTCACGTACTCGAACATTCCTCCACGTGGGATGTGGAAGGCGTTGTCCCCCGGCTGGCGGAGATTGCGGACGATGTGGTCAGAATGCAGGTTGATTACGAAGCCCGTCAGGAAGATCGCCAGGCCGATGATGAACTGCGGGCTGGCTAGCCACGCGGGATCGTACTGATTCTCCGGCGCGAGGAAGAAGATCCAGGTCCCTTGCATGACCGCATTGGCGGAGTTGAAGAGGATTCCGAAGATGATGATCGACCACGGCATCTGATCGTCGCCGCGGATCAAGAGCGGAAATACGAAAGTGCGCTGCAGATAGTGGAGGTTGAAGATCAGGAAGAAGGTCAGCGGAGTTGCGGCGAAGGTCCGGTCGGAGAGCAGCCAGTAGATCGCGAAGACGATCACCACCGGAACTTCCATGATCACCCAGCCGGCGCGGTTGTTGATCGTCTTCCCCCAGCGTTTGCCGATGTACTGGCCGTAACCGGCCGGAGCGGCGCGCAGGGCGACCACCACGACGGCGGCCAGAACGAGCATCGCGATCAGAAACGTGTTGAACAGCTGAAGTGACGTCATGGCTCTCCTGGATTTCCAGGCCGAGTGTACGGGTTCGAGCGGCGGAAAGTCACGCGACCGTTCGCCCACGGGTTCCGCCTGTGCCGATCGGTGGCATACTGCCCGAACGGAGGTCCGCCATGTCCAAACGGGACGACCGAGGGATCGATCGGCGCGACTTCCTTCTGCGCGGAGCGGCCGGAGTCGCAGGCATCGTTGGAACGGGTGGCCTCGACGCCCTCGCGGCTGATTCCGAGCCGCGCGTGCAGCGCCGGGCGACTCTCGGGAAGACGGGCCTCGAGATCTCCGACATCTCGTTCGGTTC
>QNFN01000348.1 GCA_003645555.1 Gammaproteobacteria bacterium
CAAAAAAGCGTAGATCAAGGCGGGAAAGTGCTGGAATAGTGAGCCTATTCCGAGCTTTGCCAACGCAGAGATACGCCTTTTGGCGAAGCGATCAGTAACAGAACTTTGCGCATGGCCCACTAGAGTCCCAACGGCGCGAGGTCGAGTCGCCCGTCACGTAACGCTGGACACCAGTAGTAGGCGCCGGTGACCGGCCGGGAAAACTGGAACAGTGCGTCGATGATGCCGTCGTCGAGACCGGTCATGCGCCGCATCTGCGCTTCGTAGGCGTCGAGCGAGCCGCCGAAGGCGACAAACTGCAGCCCGGCGTTCGCGCCCTCGAGCCACGGCATGGAGCGGCGCAGCACGAAGGCTTCGGGTTCGAAGCTCTC
Organism: Gammaproteobacteria bacterium; assembly: GCA_003645555.1. Classification (GTDB taxonomy): domain Bacteria; phylum Pseudomonadota; class Gammaproteobacteria; order QNFN01; family QNFN01; genus QNFN01. The sequence continues at coordinate 372 of QNFN01000348.1, forward strand.
CTGCGCGGTCCTTTTGACGTGGGCCGATGGTGGCGCGTCGAACTCCTGGTTGTCCTTGCGGTGGCGACCGATGGCGGCGTCCTGCTCCGTTTCGTCCATGGCATCAAAACGGTCGAAATCGTGCAGCCACTGCTGGACGGCGACAAAGCTTGATCCGTGCAACGGGTCTGACGCATCGGTGACCGTTACCGTCGTGATGGCGTCGTCGCCCTCCGGATTCTCGGTGCCGTCCTCGTAACCGGTCAGGTCGCGATTGTCGACGTGGGTGAAGGCATCTAGTGCATCGTCGAGGATGAAAGCCGGTTCGAGCAGTTCCTCGAGACGGCGCCCACGGTGCAGCAGTTCGCCGCGGTCCTCGCCGCGCAGCCAGAGCCAGAGGGCGCCGTGAGTCGCCGGGATTTCCACGCCCGGTCCGGTGAGCGCGGGGAACGGGCGCAGGCCGTCGATGGTCGTGCCGAGAGCGGCGACCAGGGCCGGACCCAAGCCGACGACGACCGCTTCGCCATCGACCGTCGCGGACAGCGTGGCCAGGGTCGGGCGTGGGTCGTCGCATCCGGGGTCGAGAGCAAAGCCGAGGTAGCGTGCGTGTCGTGGTGGTGGAAGCAGAATGCCGGCCTGGATTGAATTCATCGGTTATGTCTCTTCAATTTTTTTGGATGTTGCCAGTTCCTGGCCACCAGGAATCATAGTTCCCGGGCCTTTTCGCGCAGCAGGAATTTCTGCACCTTGCCGGTTGAGGTTTTCGGCAGCGCTTCGAAGACCACGGTTTTCGGTGCCTTGAAATGGGCCATGTGCTCACGGCAGAAGGCGATGATCTCCTCGGCGGAGGCCGTGCTGCTGTCGCGGAGGGTGACGAAGGCGCATGGCGATTCGCCCCATTTTTCGTCCGGCCTGGCCACGACTGCGGCTTCGAGTACGGCCGGGTGGCGATAGAGCACCCCTTCGATCTCGACGCTGGAGATGTTTTCACCGCCGGAGATGATGATGTCTTTGGAGCGGTCCTTGATCTGCAGGTAGCCGTCGGGATGCATCACCGCGAGGTCGCCACTGTGGAACCAGCCGCCGGCAAATGCCGCTTCGGTCGCGGTCGGGTTTTTCATGTAGCCGCGCATGACGATGTTGCCGCGGAAAAAGATTTCGCCGAGGGTTTCACCGTCGGCCGGCACCAGCTCGAGGGTGTCGGGATCGGCCACCATCAAGCCGTCGAGCACCGGGTAGCGCACGCCCTGGCGTGAATTGAGCTCGGCACGCTCGGTCGGCGATTGTTGGTCCCATTCGCTGTGCCACTCGCAGGTGACCGCCGGGCCGTAGGTCTCGGTCAGGCCGTAGACGTGGGTCACGCGGAAGCCCATGGCGTCCATTTTCTCGAGGATCGACGGCGGTGGCGGAGCGGCGGCGGTCATTACCTCGACCTGATGGTCGACACCGGCCTTCATGGCATCCGGAGCGTTGGCCAGCATGTTGAGTACGATCGGGGCACCGCAGAAGTGGCTCACCTTCTCGTCGCGGATCAGCTTGAAAATGGCATCGTCTCGAACATGGCGCAGGCAGATGCTGGTACCGGCCACTGCGGCCAGGGTCCATGGAAAACACCAGCCGTTGCAGTGGAACATCGGCAGCGTCCACAGGTAGGTCGGGTGGCGGCGCATGTCCCAGGCGAGCACGTTGCCGAGGGCGTTGAGATAGGCACCGCGGTGATGGTAGACGACACCCTTCGGGTTGCCCGTGGTGCCGGAAGTGTAGTTCAGCGAAATCGCGCTCCACTCGTCATTCGGCCGCTGCCAGGCGTAGTCGGGGTCACCGCTGGCGAGCAGTTCTTCATAGTCCATGGTGCCGATCAACTTGCCCCCCGTGAACGTCGGGTCGTCGATGTCTATCAGCAGCGGCTTGATCGCCTGCATGCCCACCGCGCGTTCTACCGTCTCGGAAAACTCGCGGTCGCAGATCACCACCTTGGCCTCGGCATGCTGGAGGATGAAACCGATGGTCGCGGCATCGAGCCGGATGTTGATGGCGTTGAGCACCGCACCGCACATCGGTACGCCGAAGTGGACTTCGAAATGTTCCGGGGTATTGGCGGCGATCACGGCGACGGTGTCACCGGCACCGATGCCGCGTGCGGCCAGGCCCGAGGCCAGGCGACGGCAGCGGGCATAGGTCTCGGCCCAGGTACGCCGGGTTTCACCGTGCACGGTGGCCACCCGGTTCGGAAAGATGGTGGCCGTACGCGCGAGGAAACCGAGAGGGGTCAGGGTGGCGTAATTGGCGTCGTTCCTGTCGAGGCCGAATTCGTAGGGATTTGTGCTCATGTCCGGCGCCATTCCATGCCCAGGGAAAGGGAAAATCGAGTGTGTGACAGGGCGCCCGGCATTGCAACGTGGCGGCTGCGGATGAGCCAGGTCATGGCACCGGGGGTGGTGGGTGCGGGGATAATCGGCGTCAACGGCCGGGGTTGGCAGCGTCCACCCGGTCCTATAGAAACCAGGGAGAGAACCGCATG
>QNFN01000349.1 GCA_003645555.1 Gammaproteobacteria bacterium
ACGCTGGTAGGCCAGGACCCAGCCCGCGGCCAGTAGCCAGCCTGCCAGTGCCAGGCCAAGCAGCCACGGCGCGCCGGCAGGTATCAGCGGCGCGGCGACCAACGTCAGCAGACCGAGTACAGCAAGATAGCTGATCCGCATCGGTATCCGCGTAAGCCCGGTGAGGGCCGCCCACTCCCAGCCACCGAGCAGGATAACGATGGCGAATACGCCTCCCAGCGCCCAGGTGCCAAGCCCGAGAACCCCGGCGACGACCAGTGGAACCAGAACCAGGGCGGTGAGGATGCGCTGCTTAAGCACCGGCCAGCCGCTGGGCCTGGGCCGGGGTTTGGCCGAAGCGACGCTGGCGCCCAGCAAACCATGCCAGCGCCTCATCAAAGGCGGCGGCATCAAAGTCGGGCCAGAGAGTATCGGTGAAATAGAGTTCACTGTAGGCGAGTTGCCAAAGCAGGAAGTTGCTGATGCGCGACTCCCCGCCGGTGCGGATGAACAGGTCTGGCGACGGCAGGTCAGCCAGCGATAACCCGGCCTCGAGGGAGGCCTGGTCGATGGCCTCGGGATCAAGCGTACCCGCCGCCACATCGCGTGCCAGCCGCCGCGCCGCTTCGACGATGTCCCAGCGTCCACCGTAGTTGGTGGCGATGCACAGCTGCAGTCCAGTGTTGTCCTTGGTCTGAGCCTCTGAGGTGGCGATCTGCTCACGCAGTTTCGGGGCCAGGGCGTCACGCCCACCGATGATGCGCAGGCGGACGCGATGCTCATGCAGGCGCTTGACTTCGTGACGCAGCGAAGCAAGGAACAGATTCATCAGGATGCTGACCTCGGTCTGCGGCCGCTGCCAGTTCTCACTGCTGAAGGCGAACAGGGTCAGCACCTCGATGCCGTGACTGACACAGGACTCGACTACGGCCCGAACCGACCCGACGCCGGCCTTGTGGCCGAAGGTGCGTGGACGCCCGCGGGATTGGGCCCAGCGGCCGTTGCCATCCATGACGATAGCGACGTGACGCGGCAGCCGCGCAGGCTCTCCGGACTGGATGGTGCTGACGGCAGGCATAACTTCAAATGGAGAGCAGATCCTGTTCTTTCCCGGCCAGCATCTCGTCCACCTTGGCGACATGCTGGTCGGTCAGCTTCTGGATCTCGGTCTCGGCGCGGCGCTCCTGGTCCTCGGAGATCTCCTTCTCCTTGAGCAATTCCTTGAGCGTATGCAGGGCGTCGCGGCGGATGTTGCGGATCGCCACCCGGCCACCCTCGGCCTCGTGGCGCACCACCTTGATCAGGTCGCGCCGCCGCTCCTCAGTCAGCGATGGCAGCGGAACGCGGATCAGGGTACCTGCCGTAGCCGGGTTGAGGCCGAGATCGGAAGTCATGATCGCCTTTTCGACCACTCCGACCATCTGCTTCTCCCACGGCGCGACGGTTAGCGTGCGCGCGTCCTCGATCCCGATGTTGGCGACCTGGGTCAGCGGGACATCGCTGCCGTAATAAGGCACGGTGATGTGGTCGAGCAGGCTGGTGTGGGCACGACCGGTGCGGATCTTGGCAAATTCGTGCTTGAGCGACTCGACACTCTTCTGCATCCGGATCGCTGCATCTTTGCGGACATCTTCGATCATTTTTCTCCCCCTTCTCGTACCAGCGTTCCGATGTCGTCGCCACGTACCACGGCTTGCAACGCACCCGGTCGGTTGATGTTCATCACCCGCAGCGGCAGACGATGGTCACGGCACAGTACCACCGCCGTGGTGTCCATCACCGCGAGACGGCGCGTAATCACCTCATCGTAGGTCAGTTCCGGATAGTGCTCGGCATCAGGCTGTTTGACCGGATCAGCGGCGTAGATACCGTCGACCTTGGTCGCCTTGATCAGCACGTCGGCACCGATCTCGATCGCGCGCAGGCTGGCGGCCGAATCGGTAGTAAAGAACGGATTGCCGGTGCCGGCGGCGAAAATCACCACCTCGCCCGAGGCGAGATGCGCCACGGCGCGGCGGTGGTCGAACGGTTCGGTCAGGGTGCCGGCCGGGAAGGCCGACAACACGCGCGCCACGCAACCGGCCGTGTTCAGGGCCGATTGCAGCGCCAGGGCATTGATCACTGTCGCCAGCATGCCCATCTGGTCGCCGGTGACCCGATCGAGCCCGGCGGCGACCAGTTCCGAGCCACGGAAGATGTTGCCGCCACCGATGACCAGGCCGACCTCGACTCCGTCGCGAACCAGTTCGCCGATTTCACCGGAAATCCGCGCCAGAACGGCCGCGTCGATACCACCGTCACCGCCTCCGGCAAGCGCCTCGCCGCTGAGCTTCAGCAGGATGCGCCGGTAGCGGTGGGTCATGTCCGTCGCTCCGCGCGGCTTAGCCGCCCTGGACCTGGGCCATCACCTCGGCAGCGAAGTCCTCCTGCTTTTTCTCGATCCCCTCGCCCACCTCGAAGCGCTCGAAGCGGGTGACACCGGCACCGGCACCCTTGAGCAGGTCGCCGACCGACTGGTCGGGGTTCTTGACGAACGGCTGCCCCAGCAGGGTGATCTCGGCCAGGTACTTGCGCAGGCGACCGGCAACCATCTTTTCGACGATGTTGTCCGGCTTGCCGCTCTCGGCAGCCTGCGCGGCGAAAATTTCGCGCTCCTTGGCGATCAGCTCAGCCGGGACCTCCTGCTCGGACACGCACACCGGACGGCTGGCGGCGATATGCATCGCCACGTCCCTGCCCAGCGTGTCGTCAGCGCCGTTCCAGGCGACGACCACGCCGACGCCGGGGCCAGGCTGAGAGCTGGCGGGGGGGCCGTCCTGGCCGTCCCTCGGGGCGAGGCGGGGCGCCGGGACCGGCTCGCGGC
>QNFN01000350.1 GCA_003645555.1 Gammaproteobacteria bacterium
CCTGGTGACCGCCTTTCAGGTAATTGCTGATCATTGCCGAACCCATGCTGCCGGCGCCAAGGAATGCGATTTTTGCCATGTGATTTCCTCAGTTGTTCCCAGAAAACGGTTGGTCGTACCTCAAGGTGACTGGACCTGGTGGGCCACGCGGGAAGTTCTGTAACCCTCAGCCTGTCCACAAGCCGGGTTGGCAAGGCGCGTGAGCGTAGGACTGGCCGTAGCCCATGCGAGCGAGCGCAACGCCGCCAACGCGGCTTGTGGACTGGCCCGAAGGGAGCCCCGCTCATGGGCCAAGGCTGCGTTGCACGACTTGGAAAGGGCATGCCATTCCCTGCGCTGCGCGCCTTGCCTTGGCCCATGAGCGGGGCTCTGAGAATGACAGAATTTCCCGCGTGGACCACTAGTGGCAGTTCCCCGCCATGACCTGGCCCGACGTCGTCATCCTGGTCCTGATCGGGCTGTCGATGCTGATCAGTCTGTGGCGTGGATTTACCCGCGAGGCGTTGTCGCTGGTCGCCTGGATTGTCGCTTTCTGGGTCGGCTTCACGTTTGCCATCTACCCGGCCGAATACCTGGAGCCACACGTCAGCGTGCCGTCCGCTCGCCTGGCGCTCGGCTTCCTGGGGCTGTTCCTGGTCACGCTGCTGCTCGGTGGCGTGGTCAACTACCTGATCGGGAAGGCAGTCGACAAGGCCGGCATGACCGGTACCGACCGTATGCTCGGTCTTTTCTTCGGCCTGGCGCGCGGTGTCGTCATGGTAGCCATCCTGGTGCTGCTGGCCGGCCTGACGCCGCTACCACAGGACCCGTGGTGGAGGGAGTCGCTGTTCATCGGTCACTTCCAGCAACTTGCGGAGTTGCTGCGCGACCTGTTGCCGCCCGACATCGCGGCCTACTTCGTATACGATTGACCCTCCACGGAGACGGTTGAGCAAACCATGTGTGGCATTGTCGGCATCATCTCCCACGAACCCGTCAACCAGTCGCTCTACGACGCGCTGTCGGTGCTGCAGCACCGTGGCCAGGATGCCGCCGGCATCGTCACCGTCGAAGGTAACCGGCTCAACCTGCGCAAGGGCAACGGCCTGGTCCGCGACGTTTTCGATACCCGCCACATGCTCAAGCTACGTGGGCGTCTGGGCATCGGCCACGTACGCTACCCGACCGCCGGCTGCGCCTCATCGGCCGAGTCGCAACCGTTCTTCGTCAACTCGCCCTACGGCATCTCGCTGGCACACAACGGCAACCTGACCAACTGCGAGCAGGTCACGCGTGACCTGTTTGTCGAGGACCTGCGCCATATCAATACCGGCTCCGACTCGGAGGTGCTGCTCAACGTCTTTGCCCATGAGTTGTCGCAGACCGGCAAACTGCGTCTCGACGAGCAGGATGTATTCGCCGCCGTGCGCGGGGTGCACCGGCGCTGCAAAGGGGCCTATGCCGCTGTCGCACTGATCACCGGCTACGGTATCGTTGGCTTCCGTGACCCACACGGCATCCGGCCGGTGGTCTACGGTACGCGCGAGACCCCGCGGGGGACCGAGGTGATGATCGCCTCGGAGAGCGTGGCCCTCGATGTGGCCGGTTTCGAACTGGTGCGCGACCTGGAGCCGGGTGAGGCGGTGTTCGTCGACAACACCGGCAAGATCAGCACCCAGCTTTGTGCCGATGACCCACAGCTGACGCCGTGCCTGTTCGAGTTCGTCTACCTGGCCCGCCCTGATTCGATCATCGACAACATCTCGGTCTACAAGGCACGCCTGCGTATGGGTGAGGCGCTGGCCGAGAAGGTGCTGCGCGAGCGCCCGGATCACGACATCGACGTCATTATCCCGATCCCCGACACCAGCCGTACCTCGGCACTGCAGATGGCCAATCGCCTTGGCCTCAAGTATCGCGAAGGGTTTATCAAGAACCGTTACATCGGCCGTACCTTCATCATGCCGGGACAGATTCAGCGCCAGAAGTCGGTCAAGCAGAAGCTCAACGCCATCGACCTCGAGTTCCGTGGCAAGAACGTCATGCTGGTCGACGATTCGATCGTCCGTGGGACCACCTCGCAACAGATCATCCAGATGGCCCGAGAGGCTGGGGCACGCAAGGTCTATTTCGCCTCCGCCGCGCCGCCGGTACGCTACCCCAACGTCTACGGTATCGACATGCCGACGGCCGATGAGTTGATCGGTCACGGCCGAGATGAACAGCAGATCAGCGCCGAGATCGGTGCCGACTGGCTGGTTTTCCAGGAGATCGGCGACCTGGTCGAGGCGGTCCGCTACGGCAACCGGCGCATTGTCGATTTTGATGACTCGGTGTTCACCGGCCACTACGTGACCGGCGACATCGACCAGCCTTATCTCGACCGCATTGCGGCCAAGCGCAGCGACAAGGCCAAGGCCGCCGCCGATGGTGAGGAGGAGGGCGGTAGCGGCGATCTCGGGCTGCACAACTCCGCCTAGCAGGCTGTTGAAATTCGCTCAGATGAGCGCGAGACAAGGAAAAGTGGGCCGACAAAGCGCAGTTTACTGGAGTAAATGAGCATTTTGAGGCCAATTTTGACGTCGGATCGTGCCAGCTGAGTAGAATTTCAACAGCCTGCTAGTCTCGGTCACGGTCCTAGGCGTATCGTTACGCCGCCACCTTATTTCGGTTCCCCATACATTCCCGGGAATGTATCCGTCGGTTGAACCCGTGGTTTCAGTTGCTCTGGGCGAGCAGACAAACGGAACACGCCCATAGGGAACCTCTGATCAATTCATGAGTTCGCATCTGGCGCCCAGCATGTCCCGCTTTATCGTTGCCAGGCTGCGCAATAGCCAGCTCATAC
>QNFN01000351.1 GCA_003645555.1 Gammaproteobacteria bacterium
GATGGTGATGCAGAATGTTCAGATTTGAGGCGCCAAGTGCACGTAATAGCTGGACTATTGCGCAGCTTGGCAACGATAAAGCTGGACATTCTGGGCGCCAGATACGAGTTCATGAATTAATCAGAGGTTCCTTAGTCAGCTGCCGGTGTTCTCCGCGCGCAGCGCCTCGATCACCGGCCCGGTCTGGGGGCGCACGCCGCGCCACAGGGTAAACGACTCCGCTGCCTGCTCGACCAGCATCCCGAGTCCGTCGGCCGAACCGGCGATACCGTGCGAACCGGCCCAGTCCAGGAACGGCGTCGGTTCAGACGCATAGACCAGGTCGTAGGCGAACCCACCGTCGATAATGAGCGTTTCCGGTAACGGCAAGGCGGCACCCTGCAGGCTTGCCGCCGTGCCGTTGATAACCACGTCGAACCTACTGTCGGCCAAGGCCTCAAAACCGCCTCCACTAACCGGGCCGAGGTCGTTGAACTCCAGCGCCAGATCGACGGCTTTCCGGGCCGTACGGTTGGCGATGACCAGACGCAGCGGTCGCTCGGCCAGCAACGGCCCGAGGATGCCGCGCACCGCACCGCCGGCGCCGAGCACCAGCAACGACCGGCCAGCAAGTTCAACACCGAGGTTGATCTTCAAATCGCGGACCAGGCCGACACCGTCAGTGTTGTCGCCAAGCGGTGCGCCGGGTCCATCGAGCACCAGGGTGTTGACCGCGCCGGCGCGCTCGGCGCGCTCGGTCCGTGACCCGGCGAACCGAAAGGCTTCCTCTTTCAGTGGCACCGTGACATTGACGCCGCATCCACCGGCCGCAGCAACCCCGGCCACCGCGACAGCGAGGGTTCCGGCCGGGACGCGGATCGCCTCATAGCTCAGTTGTTGCCCGGTCTGCTCCGCGAAACGGGCGTGGATCGCCGGCGAACGACTATGGCCGATCGGGTCCCCAATCACCGCGTAACGCGCTGTCTGCCTACCCATCACCAAGGCTCTCCCGTTGATAATCTACAGTGATAGGATGACATAACAATTCACCCTACGGGCCCCTGCATCGGATGCACCCTGCCGCACGGAGACACTCATGGCTTTGACCCCGCTCGCCAATCTCTTTGGTCGCTCCCCCTTCACCGCACTGCAGGAGCACATGCGCGCCGTCGTCGACTGCGCCGATGTCGTGCCCGAGTTGTTCGCGGCCCTGTGCGACGATGATGCCGAACGGCTCGAAAAAGCCCGCGCCGAAATCTTCGCCCACGAGCAGCGCGCCGACGACATCAAGAATGAGTTGCGCGTACACCTGCCGAAAAGCCTGTTTCTGCCGGTCGACCGACGCGACATCCTCGAAGTCCTCGACATGCAGGACTCCATCGCCGACACCGCGCAGGATATCGCCGGACTGCTCACCGAGCGGCGCATGGAAGTGATCGAGCCGATGCGTGCCCCACTGCTCGCCCTCGTCGACCGCTGCATCGATGCCTGCCACCAATCGCACAAGATCATCGAGGAGCTCGACGAACTGCTCGAAATGGGCTTCGGTGGCAAGGAGCGTGGCTCGGTACTGGAGATGGTCAACGAACTCGGGCGAATCGAGGAGGAGACCGACGACCTTGGCATGGAGTTGACCCGCCTGCTGTTCCGCAACGAAGACGACATGAAACCGGTCTCGGTTATCCTCTGGTACGACCTGCTGGAGTGGATCGGTGACCTGGCCGACTACGCCGAAAAAGCGGGCAACCGCCTGCGCCTGATGATCGCGCGCTAGACGCGACATCCCGCTTACCACCTAGCTCTTTCGGGGACACTTCGTATGGATATTATTGCGCAGCATGGAAGCTGGCTCTTCGCCCTGGCGATAATCTTTGGCCTGTACATGACCTGGGGTATCGGCGCCAATGATGTCGCCAACGCCATGGGCACCTCGGTCGGCTCCAAGGCCATCACCATCAAGCAGGCGATCATCATCGCCGCGGTGTTCGAGTTTGCCGGCGCCGTCATCGCCGGTGGCCATGTCACCAAGACCATCCGCAAGGGCATCATCGACCCGAGCTCGATCAGCACCCAACCCGAGCTGCTCGTCTACGGCATGCTCGCCGCACTGCTCGCGGCAGCCATCTGGCTGATGATCGCCTCAACCAAGGGCTGGCCGGTTTCGACCACCCACTCGATCGTCGGTGCCATTGTCGGCTTCACCGTCGTCGGCATCGGCCCGGATGCCGTCAACTGGGGCAAGATTGGCGGCATCGTCGCCAGTTGGCTGGTTTCCCCGCTGCTTGGCGGCCTGATCGCGTTGCTGTTGATGATCAGCATCCGCAAGCTGATTCTCAATACCGACCAGCCGTTCGACAGTGCCCGCCGCTGGGGTCCGGCCTACATCTTTCTGGTCGGCTTCATCATTTCGCTGGTGACGCTGTGGAAGGGACTCAAGCACCTGAATGTCGACCTGTCGGTCGGCGCCAGCTTCGGGGTTGCGGCCCTGATCGGCCTGCTGATTGCCAGCATCGGCTGGTTGCTGATCAACCGGGTCAAGTACGTCGCCAGCGAAAACCGCGATTTCCACTTCGCCAGCGTCGAAAAAGTGTTCGTGCCGATGATGCTGTTTACCGCCTGTGCCATGGCTTTCGCCCATGGGTCCAACGATGTTGCCAACGGCATCGGCCCATTGGCCGCCGTGGTCAGTATCATCCAGTCGGGTGGCGAAGTGGCGCAGAAAGCCGATCTGCCGATCTGGGTCCTGTTCCTCGGCGGCACCGGTCTCGTCCTCGGCCCCGCCACCATGGGCCACCGGGTGATCCGGCCCGTCCGCACCGAGATCCCCGCACGGACGCCGATCCCCCC
>QNFN01000352.1 GCA_003645555.1 Gammaproteobacteria bacterium
GGAAGATCTTCTGCACGGTGCTGTTCCCAAGTGTGGGCCGTAGCCCGGTACCAACCAGACGTCACCCGCCGCCGGCATGCCGGCGGCGGGTGGCTTCGATGCCTAAACCTTAGTCGAAAGGACCTGGGGGTTCCCTGATCAGAGCCAGGTGACCGCGTTGCGCATGCGCTCCTCGGCCATGTCCATCGACTTGCCGTCGGGACCGATCAGGGCCAGCGTGCCGTTGTTGTAGGGGGTCAGGCGCCCCGGCTGATTCTCGACCTGCATGGTCGTGTCGCTGTCGACGGCGCGGTGCGGTATCACCATCACGGTGACCTTGCCGCGCGGCGTATCGAGCACCAGGTGCACGCCCTTGATCCCCTTCTCCATGACGCAGCCGTTGGCGAAGGTGACACCCATGATCTCGCCGTCGAGTCGGGCACCGAATTCAGCGAACATCGCGACCAGGTCGGTGCGCGGTACTTCCATGCTGACCTTGGTGGCAAAACGTTCTTCGGCGTAGTGCTCGGCTGCCAGCTGCTCGAGCGCCATGACGTCGGCACCGCTGCCGGAAAGGCCGCCACGCAGCACGCCAACCACCAGCAACACTGTGGCGAAGGCGGCGTAGGCGCCGATCCAGGCCGGTCCGCGACCGAACAGGCGGTCCTGCATACGCTGCGTCATCTCAGTCAGGCTCGAGCCACCCCTGGCCTGACGCTCGTTGTCATACTGGATGGCATGCCGCGCGCGGATACGTGCCGCCAGGTCGTCCGGGCAGTCGATGGCCAGGCCGCTGCCGATCTCGCGGTCGAATGCCTGGATCTCGAGAGCCATCGGTCCGCAGTCGGAGCAGTCCTGCCTGTGCTGGACGAATCCGGGCTCTTCGCAGTTCGGCTCGGCCCACACCCGCTGTTCAAATTCCTGACAGTTCATCACGCCACCTCTTCGTTTACTGTTCCCGCTCGCCGAGCATTTCGCGCAGCTTCTTGCGTGCCCGGAACAGCCTTGTCATCACCGCGCCCGCCTTGATGCCGAGCTGGTTTGCGATCTCCTCGGTGCTGTAGCCGCCGATGACCTGCAGTACCAGGGGTTCTCGATACTCTTCTGGCAACTCAGCCAACGCTCGTCGCAGGACGAAGGCCTCGGTACTGGTGTCGTACTCCTCACGGGTCGCTCCGACCCGGTCGAAATCGACGTCATCCACCATGTCCAGTCGTTTACGTTCGTACTGGCGTGCGTTTTCGCGCCTGACAATGGTGAACAGCCAGCTCTTGGCCGCCTTTTCATCCTGCAGTTTGTCGATCGACTTCCAGGCCCGCATGAAGGTCTCCTGGGAGAGCTCCTCGGCCATGGTCTTGTTGCGACACAGCCAGAAGGCATACCGGAATACATCCTTTGAGTATTCACCGACCAGCCTGTCGAAGCGCGCTCGCGCATTGTCCGTTCCTTGCATCCAGTAACACCTTGTTAGTAGAGACCGCTCCTGCGGCCATGTTATTTCACCGCCGGGTGTCGGGCCAGGCGACGCGTCCAGGGCTGGCCTGGACTCAGGTGCGTCGGAGCACCTCCAGCGGCGGCTGGCTGGCAACCCGCCAGGTGCCGGCAAGCCCGGCAAATCCAACCACCGTCATGCCGGCGAGCGGCCCGAGCAGCCAGAGCCAGCTGCTGCCCTGCCACGGCAGGTCGAACACCTCGCGCGCCAGCAACCAGCCCACTGCGGAGGCGGCCGCGGCACCGAGCAGGCCGGCCAGGGCCCCGAGCAGCAGGAACTCCACCGCCTGGGCGTGCAGCAGGCCACGCCGGGTCGCCCCAAGAGTACGCAGCAACGAGGCCTCGTGGCGACGCTGGTCAAGGGTGGCATGGATAGCAGCAAAGAGAACGGCGAGGCCGGCAAGCAGAGTGAAGCCGAAGACGAACTCGATCGCCAGCGTGACCCGCTCGATGATCCGCCGGACGTGACCGAGCAGTGCGTCGACGTCGATCACGGTGACACTCGGGAAGCGCCGCACCAGGTCACCGAGCCCGGAACGAGCCGCCGGCGGCAAGTGAAAACTGGTGATGTAGGTGGCCGGAAAGTCATCGATCACCCCGGGCGGCAGCAGGACGAAAAAGTTGACCCGGAACGAGTCCCATGCCACCTCGCGCAGACTGGTGACGGTCACCTCCACCTCACGCTCGGCGACACGGAAGCGCAGGCGGTCACCTAGCGCCAGGCCCAGGGTCTCGGCAATACCACTCTCGACCGAGGCAACGGCACCGCCGGCTGACGAGGACCACCAGGCCCCGGCCACGACCCGGTTGGTGTCGGGCAACTCCGCAACATAAGAGAGGTTGAACTCACGCGTTACCAACCGCCGCGCCCGCGGTGTCGGGTAGTCATCGGGGTCAATCACCGCCCCGTTGTGCTGCACCAAGCGACCGCGAATCATCGGGTAGAGGGCCGGCTCGCGCCCACTCAAGTGCACCACCTGGGCCGCCAGCGCCGCGACCTCGTCCGGCTGGACGTTGACCAGGAACAGGTTTGGGGCGTCGGGTGGGATGCTGGCCCGCCAGGCATCGAGCAGATCGCCACGAACCACGGTCAGCAGCAACAGCACCGTCAGCGTCAACCCGAAGGCGAGCAGTTGAGCCATGCTGCCACGGGCGCGGCGCGTCAGGTTGAGCAGGCCGAAGCGCCAGGCGAGCCCCGAGCGGCGGCGCAACCGGCCAAGTGCGAACACCAGCAGGCCGGCTGACGCGGTCAGCGCCAGCAACGTCCCGGCAACCCCGGCCAGGACCCAGCCGGTCAGCAGGGCGTCACTACTCAGCCAGAGCATCAGGCCGACCATCGCCCCGCCACCCAC
>QNFN01000353.1 GCA_003645555.1 Gammaproteobacteria bacterium
CCGATCGTGCGCGCCCAGCTTACCGCCAGCTCGGCGGCCTACCCGCTGGTCGAGCAGTTCTATCCTTACCGTTACGACTTCACCAGTTACCATCAGGGCAGCTGGCCGCGCAGCCTGGCCTTCGAGCGCCGCAAGCAGACCTCGAGGCTGCGCCATGACCTGCTGTTGCTCAACTGGGAGGGCGCGGCACTTTGGCGCTTCGGTATCGACGATGCGGAACAGTCAGAGCCGTTGTCATCTCAGTTGCCAGCAGCCATGTTCAAGACCCTCCTCGTAGCCGGTCTGCCGGATTATGGCGTCCAGCTGAAACCGCGCCCGGAAGGGCAGGCGCCACCTCCGGAGTCGACCCTGGATCGCCTTGCATTGCTCCAACAGATCAGGGCCTTGCCGCTACTCCCTGATACATCTGAAGACCTGACCGTGACCGATGGCAAGGAGTTCATCCACTACCGGGTCACGGTGATCAAACGTGAGTTGATCCAGGCGGCGGCCGGTTCGCGCAGTGCATGGAAGATACGCGTCGAGGGGTTTGAATCTGATCACGGCGAAGAGCGTTTTCGCCATCGACCGGTCTACATCTGGATCAGTGATGATCAGCGGCGCCTGCCCCTGCGTTTCGTCATCCGCCATGCTGTTGGCACGTTCACCGTTGAGATGCAGCCGGGATCGGCCATCCAGAGCGTGGCGAACGCGATCTCTGTCAACGAGGTAAAGCGGCACTGAGCAGGCGCTGACAGCCGTTCAGGTTTGCGAAATACGCTGGTACCAGACGCGGGCCAGTTTCGCCAGAAGCAACATCCACGGGGCTGTGTGCAGCAGCAGGTCAAACCAGTCTAGCGGTCGCGCCAGGCTCCCGTTTATGGAACCTCTGATCAAGCCATGAACTCGTATCTGGCGCCCAGAATGTCCAGCTTATTCGTTGCAAAGCTTCGCAATAGCTAGCTATTGCGTGCGTTTTGCGCCTCAAATCTGAACATTCTGAAGCACGAATCTACTTCGTCCAGACTTAATCAGAGGTTCCTTAACAGCATGCGCAGTTTCTCCAGAACGTGCGGTTCGGGAACGAACGGCGCCAGGCCAAGAGTCAGCGCGGCGATTACCAGCAGGTGCAGAGGCAAGCGGTCGAATAGGGATATCAGTAATGTACGGGCCATGCAGGGTGTAAATTATCCGAAAAACAATACGTTAATGTCGCGTGTGGGTTCATTGGCGAGGGAAGTGTGTCGATCTTGACTCCGGGAGAAGTGGATCAACTGGGTTCTGGCAATGGGCTGCAGAATATTCTGTTATTACAGATAGATAAAGACCTTATGCCGGGTCTGGCGACATGCCGTTTCCGAGTTGTGAAACTAAGCTGCAAGAAATTGATGCAGCGCAATAGACGCACTGCAGCATCGGGTCTACATTTGTAGTGAAACTCCTCCTCTATTAGCCCGCCGTCCTCCTGCGGGCTTTTTTTTGCTCGTCATTTGACGGAATCGGTTCCATGATTTCCGTGGCACAGATACCTGTGCGAATCGCATCCAGGGCGTGAATCAGATGCGGCTGACAGTTGTCAGGACGCCTCCAATGCCGATGAAAGTGGCCCCCGCCGCACGGTTGAACCAGCGACCGTGGACCCCGAGCCATGGAGCAATGCGCTGTGCCGTACCGGCGAGGATCAGTTCGTAGACAAACTCGACCAGGGCGAAGGTGCCACCAAGAAGCACGAACTGCAGCAGGAACGGGGCGCTGGGGTCAATAAACTGGGGAAGGAAGGCAGCGAAGAAAATCAGTGCCTTGGGGTTGGAGGTGGCGACCAGGAAGCCTTGCGTGAACAGCCTCCAGTTGGCTGCCACTTCACGTTGGGTACGGTCACCCGACAGATGCACCTGGGGTGGTGGGGCACGCCAGGTGCGGATACCCAGGTAGACCAGGTAGCCGGCACCCAGCCACTTGGCGATGGTGAAGGCCTGTTCCGATGCCGCCAGCAAGGCGCCCATGCCGGCCATCGAGACCGCGATCAGGACCAGGAAGCCGGCGATGCCGCCAAGTACCGTGTAGACGGCATGCCCGAGTCCGTAGCGCATGCCGTGCGTCAGGCTCAGCAGCCCGTTAGGCCCCGGGGTCAGCGACAGGCCGATAGCGGCGAAGGCGTAGAGTATCCAGGTGTCGAGCGGCATGGTGGGTTTAGCCCCGTGGCCGGCTGGTGCAATATCCGGGCTAGCGCAGTTCAACCACGTTGAGGCAGGTCTGTTGGCCCAGCGTCAGTGAATGGCTGCGCTTGATCAGTCCGACACCCGTGAAGTAGGTACATACCAGTCGCTGCTCATCCATGCGGATGCCCTGAAATCCGAGCGACTCGGTGAACTTGCCGACGCGATCCTCGGTGATTTCCTCGCTCGCGACCAGGAGGCCCTTGTTCGACAGGAAAAGCCAGACCCAGGCCGCGACAACCAGAAATACGATGCCAAAAAGTGCTTTCACATGGTCCCTCCAGGCTCGATTATACGGCCTGTCCCGTCCTGGAGGTTGTCCGGAACATGTCGAGAAAACCTCAGGAACCTTGATAGACCAGGTCACAAGTGCATAAAGCGTAATTTTGGCGGCTGTGGGTCGTCGTCGAGCTAAGGAACCTCTGATTAATTCTGGGCGAAGTAGATGGTGATGCAGAATGCTCAGATTTGAGGCGCCAAGTGCACGTAATAGCCGGGCTATTGCGCAGCTTGGCAACGATGAAGCTGGACATTCTGGGCGCCAGATACGAGTTCATGAATTGATCAGAGGTTCCCTAACCGAGCGCCATGACACCCGTGAGTAGGGCG
>QNFN01000354.1 GCA_003645555.1 Gammaproteobacteria bacterium
CAGGGGGTTGGCGCTCGGCTGGGCGACGCGGTGGCTCGATGGTCGCTTCATCAGCCTTCTGCGATGGCGGGGTTTGCGGTGATTCAGCCGCCACCAGTCCCGTAACAACCAGCAGGGCCGCAACGAACAGGGTTATTGAAATTCGCTTCATACCCCTACCCTAGCAGGCTGTTGAAATTCGCTCAGATGAGCGTGAGACAAGGAAAAATAGGCCGATAAAGCGCAGTTTACTGGAATAAATGAGCATTTTGAGGCCAATTTTGACGCCGGATGGTGCCAGCTGAGTAGAGTTTCAACAGCCTGCTAGCGTGCGTAGCGGGCGATACGGAAACCAAGGTCATCGCGCCCTTTACGACTGTAGTCGCGGAAAGAGAGGCGCAACTCGGTCACGCTGCCGAAACGCCAGCTGGCACCACGCACCACGTGATGATCGCCGCTGGCCGGCCCGGTCGGGTCGGTCACCAGACGCTCGGCTTCACCAGGATAGACCGCGTAGTAGTCGTGGATCCATTCAGCGACGTTGCCGCCGAGGTCGAGGAAACCCTCCGGCTGGGGTGCAAAGCTGCCGATCGGCGCCGCGCCACGATGGCCATCGTCGTAGTTGGGCACGGTGTCGGCCAGGGTGTCGCGAATACGCGCATCGGCGTAGTTGCCGACCACCACCATCGGCGGGTACCCGCCATCCCACGGGTAGCGCACCGGGTTCGACCGGCCATGTATACGTGCCACGTAGGCCCATTCCGCCTCGGTCGGCAGACGATAGCCGGTGTTCATCGGCATCACTACCACCATCCGGTCACCCTGGGCGACGTACGCTTCCGGCAGACCCTGTTTGCTACTCAACCAGTTGCAGTAGCGTGCCGCCTCGTTCCAGTCGACCCTGACCACCGGCAAGTCGGCACCGTCGAGTCGTGCCCCCTCGGCACTGCCGGAATTATGCGCAGCATTGAAGCGTTGGAACTGGGCATTGGTCACCTCGGTGACACCGAGATAAAACGGCCGGGTCAGTTGCACCAGGCGAGCACTCTCATTGGCCCGGCGCCCCGCCTCGCGGCGTGACGCTCCCATGCGGAACGGCGCCGCCCCGGGACGCACCAGGCGCAGTTGCATTCCACCGGCGGCACTCACGGTCGACGGCGTCGCCGCCTCTTGTGCCTGGGCAACCGTTTTCAGCGTGACGTCGATGCGCTGGCTGGTCGCCGGATTCGGCGTCACCTTGACCTTCTGGCTGGCGTAACCCTCCTTGCGGAACTCGAGGGTGTGCTGACGCGCGCTAAGACGCAACCGCTGGGTGGCGCGTCCAACCGACTTGCCATCGATCAGCAATTCGGCATCCGCGGGACGCGCGCTGGCGAACACGGTACCGAGCGCCGCCGGCAACTTCAGTGTCATCTCCAGGGTCTGTTCCGGATCCACCTCGACGGCTTTATCGACCGACTTGCGCCCTGCCAGCGCCAGCTGCAGGCGATGCGTCTCGCCTGGAACCAGGGGCAGGCGTAGCGGCGTGGTGCCACGGTAGATGCCGTCGACGGTCACCGTGGCTCCCTGCGGCGTACTGGCCAGTTCGAGGAAACCGTCGGCCGGGGGCAAAACCACCTCATCGAGCCGCAACACCGTGCCAGCCTCGACCGGCAGATCGAATTGCACACTTTTGTGAGCTGGCAACGACAAGACCAGGCGATGCGTCCCCTGCATCACCTCGGCGGTGAGCGGTGTCATCCCGAACGATGCGCCGTCGAGTTCGACCGTAGCCCCCTGCGGTCGACTGCCGAGGTGCAGTTCAGCCCAAGCCGGACGCAGCGTGAACACCACCGCTTGCGACTGGCCGAACCCGGTCACGTCGATCTCGGCCTCGGCCGGGAGGTGGCGCTCCGTCTCGATGCGCAGGAGATGACGACCGCGTTCGATCGGGTGGCTGCCGTCCGTGTCAGCCGCCACAATGACGCCGTCGACCCGCAGCGTGTAGGAGACGGTCGGCTCGACACGTACCGCCACCCGACCCGGCAGTTCCTCCATCCGGTAGCGGAAGTCGCGTGGCCCGTCGCGCCCGACCTCCAGCGCCTGATCGAGATCATGATGCCCTTCCAGCCGTGCCTCCAGGCGATACTCCCCGGGAAGCAACAGCACGCGTCCAGCCAGCGGAACGCCCGGAACCAGGCCATGCAACGCCTGTGCGTCAGGTGTTGGTTCGACCTCGATCGAGACCGGGACGGCGACCAGGAGAAACACTGCGACCAGGGCGAGCAGCGCCATCAGCCCAAGCACTCCACGTCGTATCCCGGTCCGTTTTGGTGGTGATGCCGGCACCGTTGAACCCGGCAGATTCACGGCCGGAAGTTTCGAGTCAACCGGTGGCGTGGGCGGTGGCGCCGTGGGTGGCACAAAGCGATCAATGGTGATGAACACCTGATCACCCTTGACCTGCCACAGCAACATGCCAGCATCACCAATCTGCACCCGGTCGCCCGACTTGAGCCAACACGAACCGGTGACCCGTTCGTGATTGTGGAAAAGTGATACCGCCTCGTCGCCCGGCTGCAGGTAGGGGTGGCCGTCGGACAGGGCGATGTAGGCGGCGACCGTCCCCGGTTCGAGCCCGGGCACGACCAGGTCGGCAGGCTCATCTCCGGCCACCTGCAGCGGCAGTGCCGCCTCGGCAACCTGGCGGTCACCGCGGCTGTCCTGCAGGAAGTAGAGGCGACTCATAGCAGCTCCCGACAGCGGACATCGACCGCTGGGGGTGGCTGGTCGGGGAGCACATCGAACGTAATACGGACATCGCGGTAGCCGGGCCGCACCCC
>QNFN01000355.1 GCA_003645555.1 Gammaproteobacteria bacterium
CCCTGATCCCCCCGACGCACATCGTGGAAGAGGACATCGAGGAGCTGACCATCGATGGCGTTAAGATGATCTTCCAGAATACGCCCGGCACCGAGGCGCCCGCGGAGATGAACACCTACTTCCCGGAGAAGAAGGCGCTGTGGACTGCGGAGAACGTTACGGGCGTGTTCCACAACATCTACACGCTGCGCGGTGCGCTGGTGCGCGATGCGCTGGAGTGGTCGAAGCAGATCAACCAGGCGCTGTACCTGTTCGGCCAGGAGGCCGATGTGATGTTCGCCTCCCACAGCTGGCCGCGCTGGGGCAACGACCGCATCCAGGAGGTCATGCGCACCCAGCGGGACATCTACGCGAACCTCAACAACGGCGTGCTGCATCTCGCCAACCAGGGCGTCACCATCAACCAGGTGCACAACGTCTACCAGGTGCCCGAGAGCCTGCAGGCGCAATGGGCGGCGCGCAGTTACCACGGTTCGGTCGCGCACAACAGCCGCGCGGTGATCAACCGCTACCTCGGCTACTGGGACGGCAACCCGACGACGCTGATCCCGCTGTCACCGGAGGATTCTGCGCCGTTGTACGTGCAGATGATGGGCGGGGCCGAGAAGATCCTCGCCATGGGCCGGCTGCTGCACGGCATGGGCCAGTATCACCACGCCATGGAGATCCTCAACAAGCTGGTCTACGCCGAGCCGGGCAACCAGGAAGCGAAGGACCTGCTTGCTGATACTTTCGAACAGATCGGCTACCAGCAGGAGAGCCCGAGCGTGCGTAACAGCTTCTTGGCGGCCGCCTATGAGCTGCGCAACGGCATCCCGAGTGGCGCCTCGCCGAAGACGGCCGGCCCGGACATGATCAGGGCGATGACCACCGAGCTGTGGCTCGACTTCCTCGGCATCCGCCTCGACAGCGCCAAGGCCGAAGGCAAGGCGTTCACGATCAACCTCGTCACGCCCGACAACGACGAGAAGTTCGTCGTCGAGCTGAGCAACGCGACGTTGACCAACATCGCCGGCTTCCAGGCCGACGACGCCGACCTGACCGTCACCATCAACCGCGAAGACCTGGTGATGACCATGATGGGCGCGGTCAGTTTCGACGAGCAGATCAAGAGCGGCAAGGTGAAACTCGACGGCGACCGCCAGGTCTACGAGGATCTCAAAGGGATGCTGGTCCACTTCGACCTCGGCTTCGAGATGATGCCGGGGACCGGGGCCAAGGACCTGACGCCGGAGCAGAAGCCGTTCCAGCAGGAGGAGCCGGCGGACAGCAGCGGAGGGTGAGGTGGCTGGTCGCGGCGGAGCGCCGTACGTGCAACCTCAGACCGGGGTTGCGTCCTCTGCTTGATGTAGGAGGGCCGCCCCGGCCCGATCGGCGGTTGGAGCGGCTCATCGCGGTGGGTACCCGTAGGGCATAAAGGCGCCGCTCCTACAACATCTGATTGGGGCAGTGGTTTTGCCTGTTATGAGGGGTTTTACCGTTTTTCGCCATACCCGCCGCCGCCGGGCGTCTCGATGACGAACTGGTCGCCAGCGGCCATCTCTACCTGCGCCGTGCCAGGCAGCGCCTCGGTAGTTCCGTCGGCACGGACGACGTAGTTCCTACCGGGATTGCCCGCCATGCCGCCGGCCAGTCCGTGCGGCGCGATGCGCCGGCGGTTGGAGAGGATTGCCGCCGTCATCGGCTCGAGGAAGCGGATGGCGCGCACCACGCCGTTGCCCCCGCGCCACTTGCCGCGTCCACCGCTGTCCTGGCGGATGGCGAACGACTCGACCCGCACCGGGTAACGCCACTCGAGCACCTCGGGATCGGTCAGCCGCGAATTGGTCATGTGGGTGTGGACGGCATCGCAGCCGTCGAAACCGTTTCCGGCACCGGCGCCGCCGCAGATGGTCTCGTAGTACTGGTAGCGGTCGTTGCCGAAGGTGAAGTTGTTCATGGTCCCCTGCGCCGCGGCCAGCACGCCGAGGGCGCCGTAGAGGGCGTCGCAGATTTGCTGCGAGGTCTCGACATTGCCGGCGACCACGGCGGCCGGGTAGCACGGTGAAAGGAGCGATCCCTCCGGAATCTTCAACTCCAGCGGTTTCAGGCAACCCTCGTTCATCGGGATGTCGGTGTCGACCAGGGTGCGGAAGACGTAGAGCGCGGCGGCGCGGCAGACGGCGGAGGGGGCGTTGCCGTTGCCGTCGGATTGCGGCGAGGTGCCGGCGAAATCGAGGGTGGCGCGGCGCGTTTCCGGGTCGACGTCGATGGCCACGCGGATGCGGCAGCCGTCGTCCATCTCGACCATGAATCGACCGGGCTGCAACCGGTCGATCACCCGGCGAACCGACTCTTCGGCGTTGTCCTGCACGTGGCCCATGTAGGCACGGACGACGTCGAGGCCAAAGTGGTCGACCATCTTGGCCAACTCGGCGACCCCCTTGGCGTTGGCCGCGACCTGGGCGCGCAGGTCGGCCAGGTTCTGGCGCACGTTGCGCGCCGGGTAACGTCCCGATTCGAGTTTTTCGGCGACCGCCTCCTCCAGCAGTCGGCCGTCGTGCACCAGCAGCAGGTTGTCGAGCAGCACGCCCTCTTCCTCGACGGTGCGGCTTGCCGGCGGCATGGAGCCGGGGGTGATGCCGCCGATGTCGGCGTGGTGGCCGCGCGAGGCGATACAGAACAGTCGCTCCTCGCCGGCGGTGTCGAACACCGGCGTGACCACGGTGACGTCGGGCAGGTGGGTGCCGCCGTTGTAGGGGGCGTTGAGCACGTAGCTGTCGCCGGGGCACATGGTAGCGCCGTGCTCGCGCAGCACCGCG
>QNFN01000356.1 GCA_003645555.1 Gammaproteobacteria bacterium
ACTTTGCCCGTTTTATCTGGCGACACCTTTCGTTACGCCATATGGTCGAGGTTTACCGACGCTCCCTGGTAAACAACCGACCCGGCTACGTAAGTGTCGACTGGCCGGCGTTGGAAGAGGCGGTGGACTGGATTCGTGCCGCCGGTGGTGTGGCGGTGATTGCCCACCCGGCGCGCTATAAATTAACCAGGACCAAGCTGCGCGAACTGATTACCGCGGGCCAGGAGGCGGGACTGGAAGGTATCGAGGTGGCCAATGCACGAAGTACTCCGGCCGAGGTCAACTGGCTGGCCGAGGTCGCCCGTCAGCACGGCCTGCTGGCATCGACCGGCTCCGACTTTCATAGCCACGAACAGCGCTGGGTTGAACTAGGACGCCTGCCCGCGCTGCCGGAAGACTTGCCACACGTTCTCGAACGCATCGACGCTCAACATTAAAGGAGCCTCTGATTAAATCTGGACGAAGTAGATTGTGCTTCAGAATGTTCAGATTTGAGGCGCAAAATGCACGTAATAGCTAGCTATTGCCAAGCTTTGCAACGAAAAAGCTGGGCATTCTGGGCGCCAGATACGAGTTCATGATTTGATCAGAGGTTCATTGGCGCTGGCGCACCCGGTCAGCGCGGGTACAATAGCGCGCTTTCTGCCGGCCGGTCCGCATGAGCCAGTATTTCCAGATCCATCCCGACAACCCTCAGGCGCACCTGTTGCAACAGGCCGCGGAGATCGTGCGTCATGGTGGCGTGATCGCCTATCCGACGGACTCCTGCTATGCGCTCGGCTGCCAGCCGGGTGAAAAGGAGGCGCTCGAGCGCATCCAGCGTCTGCGTCGCCTCGACGACCACCACAACCTGACCCTGGTCTGTCGCGACCTCTCCGAGATCGCCACCTACGCCAAAATCGACAACAGCGCCTACCGTCTGCTGAAAGCACTGACACCTGGGCCATATACTTTTTTGCTCAAGGCGACCAACGAGGTGCCGCGTCGCCTGCAGCATCGGAAACGGCGCACCATCGGCATCCGCGTCCCCGATCACCGCATCACCCACGCGCTGCTCGAGTTGCTTGATGCCCCGCTGATGAGCACCACCTTGCGCCTGCCGGATGCCGAGTTGCCGTTACATGATCCTGAGTCCATCCGTGACCAGCTCGGCCACGCCCTCGACCTGGTGATCGATGGCGGGGTCTGCGGTATCGAGCCGACCACGGTGGTCGACATGACCCGCGACCCGCCGGAGGTGGTGCGTGCGGGTCTCGGCGACACGGCACTGTTCACATGAGTGCCGTGCCTGCTCCGCCCGGTCCGGGCACGTCGGTATAATCCCCGGATGGAGGAACTGACCGCTATCCAGCGTATCGCGACGTGGGCCTTGCCGGTCCTGTTCGCGATCACCGTGCATGAGGTGGCACATGGCTGGGTGGCGCGCCGGCTCGGTGATCCGACCGCTTTCATGCTCGGCCGCCTGACGCTGAACCCGGTCAAGCACATCGACCCGGTCGGCACGGTTCTGGTGCCGCTGGCACTGCTGATGATCGGGGGTTTTGTTTTCGGTTGGGCCAAGCCGGTACCGGTGACCTGGGAGAACCTGCGTCACCCGAAGCGCGATATGGCGTTGGTCGCCGCCGCGGGCCCGGTGGCGAACCTGGTCATGGCGTTGCTCTGGGCAGGGGCGATGAAAATCGGCATGCTCCTGGCGGGCACGGCTGACGCGATCGCGATCCCGCTGCTCTACATGGGTGCGGCCGGGATCATGATCAATCTGGTACTGATGGTGCTGAACTTGCTGCCGTTGCCGCCACTCGATGGTGGCCGAGTCGTGGCCGGGTTGTTACCAGACCGGTTGTCGTGGCAGTTCAGTCGCCTCGAGCCTTACGGGCTGATGATCTTGCTGGCGATGCTTTTTTTCGGTCTGCTCGGCGACGTGTTGCGGCCTCCGGTGGTGCTGTTGCAGGGGCTGATCTTTTCCATGCTAGGTTTGTAGCGGTCGCCTGATGCGGCCATCCAATCACCCAAGGGGGACTGCTTGAACTCCGTTCCGACGCATTACCAGCGCGTGCTTTCCGGCATGCGTCCGACCGGCCAGCTGCACCTCGGCCACTACCATGGCGTCTTGCAGAACTGGGTCAAGCTGCAGCATGAATACGAGTGTTTCTTTTTCGTCGCCGACTGGCACGCACTGACCACTCACTATGAACACCCGGGGGTGATTGGCGAGAGTACCCTCGACCTGGTGATCGACTGGCTGGCGGCTGGCGTCAACCCGGGTTCGGCGACGTTGTTCATCCAGTCACGCGTTCCCGAGCACGCCGAACTCCACCTGCTGCTGTCGATGGTGACTCCGCTCAGCTGGCTGGAACGGGTGCCGACCTACAAGGACCAGCAGGAGAAACTCAAGGAGCTGGATCTTTCGACTTACGGTTTTCTCGGCTATCCGCTGCTGCAGAGCGCCGACATCCTGATCTACAAGGCCGGGCTGGTGCCGGTCGGCGAGGATCAAGTGGCGCACGTCGAAATGACCCGCGAGGTGGCGCGCCGCTTCAACCATCTCTACGGTCGTGAACCCGATTTTGCCCAGCGCGCCGAAGCGGCCGCGAAAAAAATGGGTAAAAAGAACAACAAGCTCTACAACACGCTACGCAAGCGCTACCAGGAGCAGGGTGATGCCGAGGCGCTGCAGGTGGCTCACGCGTGACCCGAACCGCAGCAGAACATCAGCCTCGGCGATCGCGAGCGACTGTGCGGTTACCTCGACGGCAGCGGCAAGTCGATTTTGCCTGAGCCGCAGGCCCTG
>QNFN01000357.1 GCA_003645555.1 Gammaproteobacteria bacterium
CTGGGGAGGCCGGTGGATACACCCGCATCAGGGAGGGAGATAGCGGGTAAACGCCGTTGCGAGCGTTCACAATAGAGACCCCGTAATGGGGAATAAGTTCCCGTTGCCGGTCGTCGTTCGCGGCCTCAGTGGGCCTCATCCCAGTTGGCGCCGACGCCGACATCCACCACCAGTGGCACGGTCAGTTCGGCGGCCCCGGTCATCGCCTCGATCACCCCGTCGCGGACCGTGTCGACGGCCTCCTCGGCAACCTCGAACACCAGCTCATCGTGCACCTGCATGATCATTCGCGTCGGGGCGCCACTGTCGGCCAGCCAGGTGGCGGTGCGCAGCATGGCGCGTTTGATGATGTCGGCGGCGGTACCCTGCATCGGTGCATTGATCGCCGCCCGTTCGGCGGCTTGGCGGCGCTGGCCGTTGCGGGCGTTGATCTCGGGTAGGTGCAGCCGGCGACCGAACAGGGTCTCGACGTAGCCCTTTTCGCGCGCCACCTCGCGGGTCGCCTCCATGAACGCCTGCACCGCCGGGTAGCGCTCGAAGTAGCGGGCCATGTAGTCGCGTGCCGATCCCTGGTCGACGCCGAGCTGACGCGCCAGGCCGAAGGCCGACATGCCGTACATCAGGCCGAAATTGATCGCCTTGGCTGCCCGCCGCTGGTCGGCATCGACGGCGTCGCGCGGGGTGCCGAACACCTCGGCGGCGGTCGCACGGTGGACGTCCTCGCCCGAGGCGAAGGCGGACAGCAGCCCGGGGTCGCCCGAGAGGTGGGCCATGATGCGCAGTTCGATCTGCGAGTAGTCGGCGGCTAGCAGCTTCTGGCCTTCCGGGGCGACGAAGGCGCGGCGGATGCGCCGCCCCTCGTCGGTGCGCACCGGGATGTTCTGCAGGTTGGGGTTGGACGACGACAGCCGGCCGGTGCTGGCGACCGCCTGGTGATAGGAGGTGTGGACACGACCGCTGGTCGGGTCGATACGTTCCGGCAGGCGGTCGACGTAGGTCGATTTGAGCTTGGCCAGCGAGCGGTGTTCAAGAATCAGCGCCGGCAACGGGTAGTTCAGCGCCAGCTCCTGCAGTACCGACTCGGCGGTCGACGGCTGCCCTTTCGGGGTTTTCTCCAGTACCGGCAGGCCGAGTTGCTCAAAGAGGATCTGCTGGATCTGTTTTGGTGAAGCGAGATTGAAGGTGCCGCCGGCCACGTCGTGGGCGTGACGCTCGATTTCGGCCAGGCGCTCGCTCAGTTCGTGACCCTGGACGAACAGCTGGTCGGTGTCGATCAGTACGCCGGTGCGCTCGATATCGGAAAGCACGGCGACCAGCGGTATCTCGATGTCGTCGTAGAGGGTGCGCAATGCCGGTTCGGCTTCCAGGCGTGGCCACAGGTGGCGGTGCAGGCGCAGCGTAACGTCGGCATCCTCGGCCGCGTAGGGGGCGGCGTCGTCGAGTGCAACCTGGGAGAAAAGGATCTGCTTGGCTCCCTTGCCGGCCACCTCTTCGTAGTGGACGGTGCGCTGGGCCAGGTACTTCAGCGCCAGCGAGTCCATGTCGTGGCGCGACGCAGTGCTTTCTAGCACGTAGGACTCGAGCATGGTGTCGTGGCGGATACCGGCCAGCCGAATGCCGTGGTTGAGCAGCACGTTGCGGTCGTACTTGAGGTGGTGGCCGACCTTGGCCCGGTTCGGGTCTTCGAGCAGCGGCTTGAGTCGCGCCAGCACGGTGTCGCGGTCGAGCTGCTCCGGCGCGCCGGGGTAGTCGTGGGCCAGCGGCAGGTAGGCGGCGTGGCCCGGCTCGACGGCGAACGAGACCCCGACCACTTCGGCCTGCATGTAGTCGAGCGATGTGGTCTCGGTGTCGAAGGCGAACAGCTCGGCCTGTTCGAGCCGCTGCAGCCATCCTGCAAACGCCGTTTCGTCGAGGATGGTGTCGAACTCCAAGGCGTCTGCCGGGGCCTGGTCACCGGCGTCGGATGCACCATCGTCAGTGTCGAGTAACGCGGCCAGCTCGCTCCTGAACTCCAGCCGCGCATAGAGCGCGCGCAACGCGTCGCTGTCTGGCGCACGCTTGCCAAGATCAGCGAGCGTCGCATCGAGTGGCACGTCACAGCGGATGGTGACCAGCTCGCGGGCCAGTTCCAGTTGGTCGAGGGAGATACGTAGCGACTCGCCGATCTTGCCCTTGATCTCGTCGGCATGGGCGACCAGGTTGTCGAGGCTGCCGTAGGCGGTGAGCCACTTGACCGCCGTCTTGGGACCGCACTTGGGTACGCCGGGAACGTTGTCGGAAGTGTCGCCGACCAGCGCCAGGAAATCGATGATCCGCTCCGGCGGGACGCCGAACTTGGCCTCGACCCCGGCCGGGTCGAGCAGGCTGTTGGTCATGGTGTTGATCAGCGTGACGTGACCGTCGACCAGCTGGGCGAAGTCCTTGTCACCGGTCGAGATGACCGTGTCGAGGCCGGCCGCGCTGGCCTGGGTGGCCAGCGTGCCGATGACGTCGTCGGCCTCGACCCCCGGCACCTGCAGCAGCGGCAGGCCGAGCGCCCGCACCAGCGCATGCAGCGGCTCGACCTGGGTCGCGAGCTCGTCGGGCATCGACGGCCGGTTGGCCTTGTACTCGGCGTAGAGGTCGTCGCGGAAGGTCTTGCCGCGGGCGTCGAAAACCACGGCAACCTGGTCGGGGCGGGAGTCGTCGAGCAGCCGGCGCAGCATGTTGATTACGCCGCGCACCGCTCCGGTCGGCTCGCCGTGCGAGTTGGTCAGTGGCGGCAGGGCGTGGAAC
>QNFN01000358.1 GCA_003645555.1 Gammaproteobacteria bacterium
GACTCCGACGAGGAGGTCGTGGTGGCGCACAACTGGGACGAGTTGCGCCGCTTCATGTGGGATTACGTCGGTATCGTGCGCACCGACAAACGACTGCAGCGAGCCAGGAACCGGGCCGAACTGCTGCTGCGCGAGATCGCCGAGTACTACGGCAACTTCCGCGTCACCAACGACCTTCTCGAGTTACGACACCTGGCCGTGGTCGCCGACCTGATCATCCGTTCGGCGCAGTCCCGAAGCGAAAGCCGTGGACTGCACTACACGCTGGACTACCCGCAGGCCGACGACTCGGCAGCCCCCGCCGACACCATCCTGGTACCGCCAAACATCCCCGCCCGGCCGTTCAACGAACGTCAGGGAACCTCTGATTAAGTCTGGACTAAGTAGATTCTGCTACAGAATATTCAGATGTGAGGCGCAGAGGGCACGGAATAGCTATCGCGAAGCGTGGCAACGAAAAAGCTAGGCATTCTGAGCGCAAGATACAAGTTCATGACTTGATCAGAGGCTCCCTAGCCTTGACCCTCCCCGTACCGGCCAGCCAACGCCGCAGCGCGCGGTGTTCGGTCGCCGGCACACTGTCCGCACACACCGCCACCACGCAGCGTCGACCGTCGGCGAGGTGGAATGGCAGCGTGACCAGCCACGGGTGGCGCAGGCCACCGCCACGCAGTCGTGCTTTGTGTTCGCTGCCGTCCTGGTCGATCAGCCACCAGCGGCCATCACCTGAAGCCGTCAGCCGCGCCCAAGGCGATGAACGCAAACCACGCCAGGCGCTGGCAAGCAGCATGGCGCCGAGAAGGAACAACCACGGTGTCGGCCAGGGAATGGCCGGGAGCAGTGCCAGGGCACAGCCGTGCACCGCGAGCGTCAGCAGCCTCAGTCGCGGCGAGGGCCGCGGTGCCAGGTCAGGTGCTGGTACGGATTGCCTTGATGACATGGATGAACTCCTTTTCATCCGTTTGCTCATGGCCCATCAGCCAGGCCAGCAGCTGTTGGTCTCCGGTCTTGAGCAGGCGCTCGAAGACGGGGCGCTCGGCCTCCGGCAGCGCGTCGTAACCGCGCTCCATGAAGCCCTCCAACATCAGGTCGAGTTCGAGCATGCCACGCCGGCAGGCCCAGGTGATACGGGCGCGGTCGGCATCCATGGGCGTGGCTTCAGATCGCCTTTTTGAGCATCAACTGCTTAATGTGACCAATCGCCTTGGTCGGATTGAGTCCCTTCGGGCAGACCTCGACGCAGTTCATGATGGTGTGGCAGCGGTAGAGCTTGTAGGGGCCCTCGAGATCATCGAGTCGTTCATCGGTCGCCTGGTCCCGGCTGTCGGCGAGGAAGCGCCACGCCTGCAGCAATGCCTGCGGACCGAGGTACTTGTCCGGGTTCCACCAGAACGATGGGCACATGGTCGAGCAGCAGCCGCACATGATGCACTCGTAGAGGCCGTCGAGCTTCTCGCGCTCCTCGATGCTCTGCAGGTGCTCGGTCTCCGGCTCCGGGTCATGGTTGATCAGGTAGGGCTTGACCGCGCGGTACTGACGGTAGAAGGCGGTCATGTCGACCACCAGGTCACGGACCACCGGCAGACCGGCGACCGGACGAATTTCGATCGGCTCAGCCAGGTCGGCGAGCTTGGTCAGGCAGGCGAGTCGTGAGCGGCCATTGATGTTCATGGCGTCGGAACCGCAGACCCCCTCACCACAGGAGTGGCGGAAGCTCAACGACTCGTCAACACCCTTGATCTTGATCAGGGCCTCGCGAACCACCATGTCGGCACCGATCTCGGGCAGGTCGTACTCCTGCATGTAGGGCTCACGATCGGTCTCGGGATTGTAGCGGTAGATTCGAAAACGCATGGGTCGTGTTCTCTCGCGGTGATTGGCGTCGGCCGGGCCGGAATCCGGTCAGTAGGTGCGCTTCTTCGGCGGGAAGCTCTCCACCGTCAGCGGCTGGGTGCGCACCGGCTTGTAGTCCAGCTTGCGCCCCTCGCGCAGGTAGAGGGTGTGCTTCATCCACTCCTTGTCGTCGCGCTCGGGGTAGTCGACGCGCGAGTGGGCGCCGCGGCTCTCCTTGCGCGCATGGGCCGAGATGACCGTCGCCATGGCGATATCGGCCAGGTTCTCAAGCTCCAGCGCCTCGATGCGCGCGGTGTTGTACACCTTGCTCTGGTCGTTGAGTCGCACATCCTTGATGCGCTCGACGATCTCGGCGACCTTTTCGACGCCGGTGGCGAGGGTCTCCTCGTCACGGTAGACGCCGCAGTAGGTCTCCATCGCCCCCTGCAACTCGTTGCGCAGGGCAAGCACCGACGGGCCTTCGCCGGTCTGCTCCCAACGCGCCAGGCGTCCCTCGATCTGCTCCAGCGAAGCCTCGGGCAGCTCACGATGGGCCGGGTTGGTGCGCACGTACTCGATCATGTTCTCGGCCGCGGCACGACCGAACACCACGATATCGAGCAGCGAGTTGCCGCCAAGTCGGTTGGCGCCGTGGACCGAGACGCAGGCGCATTCACCGGCGGCGTAGAGGCCGGCGATCACATCTTCCGAGCCCTGCTCCTCGCCCACCGTGACCACCTCGCCGGAGCGGTTGGGCGGGATGCCGCCCAGGCCGTAGTGAGCGGTCGGGTAGAGCGGGATCAGGTCGGTGATTGGGTCCTGGTCCAGGAAAGTCATGCAGGTATCGCGGATGCCGGGCAGCCGCTTCATGATGACATCGGCACCCAGGCGGGAAAGCTTGAGGAAGACGTGGTCGCCCTCGGGACCGCAGCC
>QNFN01000359.1 GCA_003645555.1 Gammaproteobacteria bacterium
CACGACATCCCGTACGAGATCGCGGTCAAGCGCAACCACCCGCACCAGGATGCGATCCACGTAACTGGCTGGGTCAGCATGTTCACATTGCACGCCCTCTGGCCGTTCCTGTGAATGTGGGCAACGCTCTACCGCGAGGACCGTGGCTGGGGATTCAGTTCGACGCAGGCGACCGCTAGCGGCGACCTCGAGCATCGCTTGCACGAGCTGACCGAGCGTGTTGATGCACTTCAGGCACAGGTCGGCAACGCTGGCGACACGCAAGAGGGCTGAGCAATGGACCTGCTTCTACTCATGATCTACGCCGGCATCTGCACCGGGATATTCAAGATTTTCAAGATCCCACTGAACAAGTGGACCGTGCCAACGGCGATCCTCGGCGGCTTCGTGCTGGTAGGCACGCTGGTCTTCCTGATGAACTACAACCACCCGTACGCCAAGTTCACCAAGGAGTTCTTCGTCAGCGTACCGATCGTCCCGGCGGTCAGCGGCATTGTCATCGAGGTAGACGTCGAACCCAATGTCCTGATCAAAAAAGGTGAACCGCTGTACCAAATCGATCCTGTTCCTTACGAGCTGGCGGTCGAGCGCAAACGGGCCCAACTCGCCGATGCGGAACAGATGGTCGAACAGAACCGCGCCACCTTCGAGGCTGCGGAGTCGCGCGTTGTCCAGGCCACAGCGGATCGTGACCGTGCCAAGCAGACCTACGACCGCTATCGCAAAGGCGCTAAAAAGGGTGGCGGCCAAGTCTTCTCCGAGCAGGCCGTCGAAACCCGGCGTCAGAACTATCTGGGCGCCGAGGCGCAACTCGGGGTCACCAAGTCCGATCTTGAGAACGCCCGCCTCAACTACGAGTCCCAGATCGACGGCGTCGACACCCGCGTCGCCCAACTCACGGCCGAACTGGCCACGGCCGAGTACAACCTGGAGCGGACCACGGTGCGCGCCCCGTCAGACGGTATCGCCACCCACGTCGCCCTACGTCCCGGCATGATGGCCGTGACGCTGCCGCTACGCCCCACGATGGTCTTCGTCCCCGACCAGAAGCGCCAGTTCGTCGGCAGTTTCTGGCAAAACTCGCTGCTGCGCATGAAGGAGGGTGCCGAGGCCGAGATCTCGTTCGACTCGGTACCCGGCCACATCTTCAAAGGCGAAGTGACCCAGATCGTCCCGGTGATGAGCGAGGGTGATATTCAGTCCAGTGGCAACCTGATTTCAGCACGCCGGGTCGCGGTTCCGGGTCGCGCCCTCGCCATCGTCGAGCTGACCGAGGAGAGCCTCGACGACTATAATCTGCCACGCGGAGTGCAGGGCAAGATGGCGATCTACTCCGACCGTGTCGTCCATGTCGCGGTGATGCGCAAGATCCTGCTGCGCATGGTCGGCTGGATAAACTACGTCTTCCCGGTCAAGTAGCCGGGCTCACCAAGGACCGGAACACTCCTGTCTCACAGGTGCGACGGCGGCGGCCCGGAACACCACGCCAACCGATGGACCGATGAGCGCCCTAGACGACATCCACGCCTTCCTCCCGTGCCCGACCCCGGACAGCTGGATCGCCGCGGCTCTGGAGCACCAGGACCTGCTGCTGATCGACCACGCCAACTGCGAGAAAAAGGCCGCGAGCACGGCGCTTAACCTGCTCTACCGCTATACCGATGACTTTGATCTGCTCAACAAGCTCTCGCGTCTGGCACGCGAGGAGATGCTCCACTTCGAGCGGGTGATCGCCATCATGCAGCAGCGCGGCATTGCCTACGGTAGCCTCTCCGCGTCACGCTACGCAGCACGACTGCACCAGGATATCCGGCGCAGAGAGCCGGAACGGCGCATCGACACGTTGATCGTCGGGGCCCTGATCGAGGCACGCTCCTGTGAGCGGTTCGCCAAGCTCGCGCCGCATCTGGACGACGAGTTGCGCACCTTCTACGAATCGCTGCTGAAATCGGAGTCGCGCCATTACCGCGACTACCTTGTTCTGGCTCGGAATGCCGCCGGAGGGTCGTTGATCGATGACCGCATCGACCACTTTCTCACTCTCGAACGCGAGTTGATTGAGTCACCCGACAAGGAATTACGCTTCCATAGCGGACCGCCGGGCTAGTGGGCCCGGCGGAAGAGAGTAGCGAGCTTGTGTCAGAGCTCGTTCAAGTCGCTCAGGGCATCGACCACCATCCCGGTACCGACCGCGATCATCAGAATGTCACTGGCCACGCGTACATAGCGGTGGCCACGCGGCGGCGCGCCGAGGTCGATGGTCAGGCGCGGCGACAAATCGTAGACAATCACATCGCCGGGTAGCGACTGACCCATGTGCCAACGCTTGGCGTGACCAGGAGGCATGCAGCCGTTGTGTTTCTTGGCCAGCCCTGGCGGGCAGTGGCCCCGAGCGTATTGTGCATCGATGTAGTTGCGCACCACCTCGCGCTCGCGCTTGCCGAAATGACTGCTGTAGCTGACCTCGACCAGGCCGGAACGCTCATCGACCTTCTTGCCTTTTCCAGCCCAGGACGGCTTGCCGGCAACGGCAGGACCGGCAGCGAGGAGTCCGGCGACTGCCAGCGGCACAATCGTTCGCATGATCTTGGTGTGAGTCTTCATCTGCGTACTCCTTCTGTCGATGTCCAGTGTTCTGGCGGATGACGGCATGCCGTTCATTTCCAGGACCTGATTCGACCGTACGCCGTTACCGGCTCCGTTACTGTGTAGTCGTACACGTAACTAACAACATTCTATTCAGCACTATCGCCATAGCCATCTCA
>QNFN01000360.1 GCA_003645555.1 Gammaproteobacteria bacterium
CGAACGCCGAGGGCGACGGTGCGGGCGGGCGATCCGCCCAACGTCAACCTGGGATCGAACGCACGATTGAACACCTGCGCCTCAGGGGCGTTGATGATGTCATCGACGTATGCCTTCGCCCGTAGTCCGGTCACCGTCGCAGCGGCGACAGCCAACGCGGCGCAGGCGTCGTTCAGGTCACTCATCGTTGACCTCGACGTGGCGGATGAACCCCTCGAGCAGCGCCCGGGCTAGCGGATCCATCGACGGCACCTTCAACGCAGAACCCTCCTGCGCCAACTGGAAACTGCCGTACATGGTGTCGGGTGCCTTGAAAATGTTTTTGGCCTGGAACACGCACGCCCGTTCGACCGCTTCGGGCACCGCCGGCCAACCATACTTGGCTGTAACCTCGACCGACGGGCGGCCCGACGACGACGACACGAACCCGGCCAGGGCACCGTCGATCAGTCGAATGTTTTCGAACGGCCGCACCGGAACCTCAGCGGCGGCGTTCGCCGGGTGGACCGTGAAATCTGTGTTGATCGTCAGGGTCGTGTCGAACGTGCCGTCGTCGGATGTGTCGACCTTCACGATCAGGCCGGTCACCGTTGAGACGTCATCGACGTACAGGGTGCGGGCTGAGCATGGGAAGTATTTGCGGGCAACGACTGACCCGTCGACCCAAAACTTGCGGCCCCGACCGACATGGTCGTCGATCTGCCTGGAGGCTGCTTCGATCGACAGCTCGAGGCGGGTGTCGTCTGTGACGTCGCCGATCTTCAACGCAGCCTTGAGGGCGACCAGTGTGGTGTAGCCGTTCGTGATCGCCATACGTCAGAACCCTTCGATGATGCCGAGGCCGTTACAGTTGGGATGATTGATCCACCGGTAGCCGTTGGCTTCGGTGAACTCTTCGATTGCTGTCTTGACCGGGAAGGCCGGCCGGGCCGGCGCGTCTGCAGGATGGGCTAGTTCGGTGTCGTGGCACACGATCAGCCCGCCGGGTTTCACCAGCCACCGATACAGATTCAGTTCGGCCACCGTCTGTGGGTAGGTGTGCGACGTATCTATAAAAACGATATCGGCAGGGTCGAGTTGCACGGTCACGGCAGGGTCGAGATCGTCGCCCTGAATGAACGTCCAGGCGTCATGTGCATCGAAAGGCTCGCCGTCGAGGTCTACCGATGTCAGGCGCCCGCCGGTCTTCAGCAGTCCGTAAAGCCATGCCACCGTAGACACGCCCGACCTGGTGCCGAGCTCGATCACATGCTGAGCATTCAGGCACAGCACCAGATTTAGAAACGTCGGCAGGTGTTCGTTGATGTCAGACGGGGTACGACACAGACGATCGTATTCGTCGGCGAGGGTCATAATCTGCGTGCCCATATCGGGCCGAGCTGCTGGATCGGTTCATCAGGAAACGATTCGAACACCGCCGAAATGACTGGCGGGTGATGGATGTCGTCGCCGCAGATGATGCCACCCTCGGCCATGAACGGCCGAACCGCAGCGATGCAATCGTAAACAGATTGGAAGTCGTGCTCGGCGTCGATGAACACAAACGCCACCGTCGGCGGATCGGCACGGTTCAACGACTCGAGATAGAACCGCCAATCACACCGGTGGGCCTGCACGTTGCCGGCCGTTTGTTCTGTGATGTTTGCCTGCCATGTGGCGAACACGTCGCGGCGTGCCGCCAGAACCTCCGACGGTTCACCCGCCGAACCCTTCCAAGTATCGACAGCATGAACAACCCGCGGCCGGCAGGCGTTTGCAATAGCGATCGTCGATCGGCCTTCCCACGATCCGATCTCGATGATCAGACCGGGCACGTCCTCGACATCTTCGACCAGCCCCGCAAGATCGAGGCATGACCCCGGCCCGAACCATTCCTCGGTGAACGTCACAGCCGCGCCCCGAGCAGAGCAAACCGGCCGACCTCGTCGACCGTCTGATGGTACAGGTCGAGCAGCGCCAACCCCGCCTCGCCGCACACGCGGGCGGCGTCATGGCGGTGCGAACTGTTTGGTGCATCGTCGAACATGATGACGCCGGCCGGCGTCAACCGCCGCACCGCTATCGCCGCCATCTGTTCACGCACCGCGCCCCGACCATAGTCGTTGATGATCACGTCATATCGGCGGTCGGTCTGCTCCCACACTTCGCCGAGCATGAACGAACCGACGCCGCCATGCGACTCACAAAACCGGCGGGTCTTGTCCAACCATTCAGGATCAGAATCGACCGAATCGACCCTCACCGGATAATCGGCCTCGGCCGCGTATCTGGCCAACACATACGACGAGAACCCTGACCCGAGATCGACAACGTTGCGGGCCTTGATCGTGTCGCACAAATACCACAGATAGGCGCATGATTCGATCGACAGAGCCATCGACCGCTTAGACACCGACACGCAATAGGCCCGATATTCGGGCACCAGCCGTTCGAAATATGTCAGCACCTCAGACCGGTGCGGCTGAAGCACTATCATGGCCTGGGCCGATACCACGACGCCGGCGCGTTACCGTCAACGATCCAGGCGGGCCAGGTGTCGTCGACGTCAACCGGCCGCATCTACCCACCGTCACCATGGAACCCTTCACGGTAAAAGAAGTTGTCGTTGGCGATCCCGCCCCGAATGTCGGCCTCAACCTCAGGGTGACAGAACGACCCGACTTTCTTCGTGACTCGATCCGGGCCGCCCAGCCAGGACAGATGCCAGCCGGCGTCGGGTAGGACTGCGACGCCGTTAGCGTTGCGCATGTTACGCATCGACCCA
>QNFN01000361.1 GCA_003645555.1 Gammaproteobacteria bacterium
ACCTGATCGGAACCTTCAACGTGTTGCGCCTGGCCGCTGCCGAAATGGCTAAAAATGAGCCCGACGACGACGGTGCGCGCGGCGTCATTGTCAACACGGCCTCGGTCGCGGCATTCGACGGCCAGGTGGGGCAGGCGGCTTACAGCGCGAGCAAGGCGGGGGTGGCTGGCATGACCTTGCCGTTGGCGCGCGATCTCGCCTCGCTCGGCATCCGGGTCAACACCATTGCCCCGGGCGTCTTCGAGACGCCGATGATGGCCGGCATGCCGGCCGAGGTGCGTGATCCGCTGATCGCCATGGTGCAGTCACCCAAGCGGCTCGGCGACCCGGCCGAGTACGCGGCACTGGCTGTTCACATTATCGAGAATGGTTACCTCAACGGCGAGACCATCCGCCTCGATGCCGCCATTCGCATGCAGCCTAAATAACGGCCGGGATGACGGCGGCCAATACCTCGGGTACCCTTGTTCACCAAAGTTTACGGGCACGGTTTCGTGCCCGTGTGAGATTCCGGGCAGCGGGCTAGAGGGCAGGAAATGAGCGGGTTACGTCAGGTCAAGATCGAGGCAGGTGCCGAACAGGCACTGCGTGGATTCCGGTTACCTGAGAAACTCGGTTTCGGCGTAATCATGGTTC
The DNA here is from genome assembly GCA_003645555.1 of Gammaproteobacteria bacterium. Lineage (GTDB taxonomy): Bacteria > Pseudomonadota > Gammaproteobacteria > QNFN01 > QNFN01 > QNFN01. The sequence continues at coordinate 637 of QNFN01000361.1, forward strand.
CAGTGATGTATGTCGCCGAGTGCGTCGATGGGGTCTGGGGGCAGGGACGACTGCAGCCCTACGGTCCGATCCAGCTCGATCCAAGCGCCAAGGTGCTGCACTACGCTCAGGAGTACTTCGAGGGGATGAAGGCCTACAAGGTCGAAGGTCCCCACGCCACCCTGTTCCGACCGGAACGCCATGTTGCGCGCTTCGCCACGTCGGGCAGGCGCCTGTGCATGCCGGAGGTGCCCGAAGAGGTGTTCATGGAAGGCGTCTGCACCATCACGGCGTGGGCCGAGCCGTTCATCCCCGGAAACACCTGCCAGTCACTCTACCTGCGCCCGTTCGTCATCGGCACGCAGCCCAACCTGGGCTTGGGTGTGTCGTCGACCAACACCTTCATCGTTATCGCCAGCCCGTCGGAGGCCTACCATGCTGGCAGTATGCGCGTGCTGGTGGAACGCAACGACACCCGTGCCGCCATCGGCGGTACCGGAGCGGTCAAGGTGGGTGGCAATTACGCAGCGAGCCTGTTGTCGGCCTCGCGTGCCAAGAGCAAGGGCTACGACCAGTCATTGTGGCTTGACCCGGGCACACGTTCCTCGATCGAAGAGTTGTCGGGTATGAATGTTTTTGCAGTGATCGACGGGCGGTTGCATACGCCCAAACTCAACGGTTCAATCCTGCCCGGCATCACCCGCGACTCGTTGATCGAACTGGCCCGTTCGCTCGGTCACGAGGTGGTCGAGGAGACCATGCCGATCGATGCCCTGCTGACTGATATCGGCAACGGTCGCTGCAGCGAGGCGTTTGCCTCGGGCACCGCCGCGGTGGTCACCCCGATCAGTGTCATGGCGGATGTGGACGGCACCGAGTACACGCTGCCGCAGGACCCGGGCCCGGTGGCGCTGAGCCTCAAGGAGGCGCTGCTAGGCATCCAGGAAGGACGCCAGGAAGATCCCTTCGGCTGGGTACAGCGAATCCCACGGACTTACTATCCGTCAACGGCCCAAGTGGCCTGAGACGCTGTTTTTCCAGCGCTAGACTGGGTACCCGCCGCGGGCCAGCTTACTGCGCTCGGCCTCGTTGGCCTCGATCAAGCGGTAGCCCGCCAGGTGGGCAGCAATCCGGTCGACAGGGAAACCGTCGATGAGCAGTACCGGCTCGCGGTAACGGCTCACCGGTGGTTGCGTGGTGACTTCAGCTTGACCTTCCCACCCCCCAAACAGGGGCGACGTCGCCTTGATTATCATGAACCCCTCCTCAAATACCCGTTTCTAGTTATCGTTATGCTGCAACAATCGCTATTTTTTTTCTGTGATGCGATTGGCAGAACGCGACTTTAACCCAGTTTTTCTCCTGTTCCAACAGTTTCCAGCTATTTCAGCAGCGCGGAAACGACGGCGTTCCAGGCCAGGGCAAGATTGGTCCGGTTGTAGCCGCCACCGCCGGTCGCGATCAGGCGCCCGCTGCAGAATTCGTCGGCCACCGCCGCGAGGTCGCGTGCCGCACGGGCGTGGGCCGCGGGGGTGAAGCGCATGTGGGTGATCGGGTCGCCGGCAATGCTGTCGGCCCCGGCCTGCAGGATGATGAACTCGGGTTTTGCAGCACGAACGAACTCCAGTGCCTCAGGCCAGGCACGGGCAAAGAAATTGTCATCAGCCCCGGGTGGGGCGGGCAGGTTGAGTTTGGTCCCTTTGGCCTCGCCCTTGCCGGTCTCGCCGGCAAAGCCGGTTCCCGGGTAGAGGTAGTGACCATCCTCGTGGATGTCGGTAATGGTTACGTCTGGATCGGACTCGAAGGCATAAAAGACACCGTCGCCATGATGGGCATCGATATCCACGTAGGCGATTCGCTGGACACCGTAGCGACTACGCAACGCCTCGATCAGGATGCCGGGGTCATTGATGACGCAGAAGCCCGCCGCGCTGTCACGTCGTGCGTGGTGCAGGCCGGCAATCGGGATGAACACCTTGTCGACCTCTCCAGCCATGATCCGTGACAGGGCGTCGAGTCCGCTACCGGCCACCGTGGAGGCGGCCTCATAGACTCCACGGAAGGCAGGTGTATCGCCACAGTCGAGGTAGCCGCTCCCGGTGACTGACTGTTGCTGTACGCGGGCTATGTATTCAGGTGTGTGGAAAAG
>QNFN01000362.1 GCA_003645555.1 Gammaproteobacteria bacterium
GCCCCGCTCGTGGGCCCAGGCAAGGCGCACTGCGCAGGGAATGGTGTGCCCTTGCCAAGCAGTGTAACGCGGCATGGACCCACGAGCGGGGCTCCCTTCGGGCCAGTCCACAAGCCGCGTTGCCGGCGTTGCGCTCGCTGGCATTGGCTACGGCCCGTCCTCCGCTCACGCGCCTGGCCAACCCGGCTTGTGGACAGGCTGAGGGTTACAGAACTTCCCGCATGGCCCACTAGCCGGGGTTGCCTTTACAAGCGACCTCTCCAACTTATCCAGTCCGTGATCGCACTGCACCCGGCATCCGGTCCGGTCACGGCACTCCCATCACCTCCCGGTCCCGTATAATGCGCACGCCTGCCCTTTCCGGCGTGGCCGGCCACCGGGCCCGATTCCCGTCCACCAGACTCCCACATGGCCCTTATTCACGGTCTGCGGACCGATAACCTGCGCGGCGACCTGTTCGACGAAGAACGCACCCTGCTCGACCGCCATGGCGACCGGCTCGTGCTGTTCCACATCGATGGCCCGATCAGCTTCGGGGCGGTCAAGGAGTTGACCCTGCGGCTGGCCTCACGGACGGCGTACGAGGTGATGGTCCTCGACCTGACCGACGTGCCGATCATCGACAGCTCGGTGGCGATGGCCATCGAGGACGTGATCAGACGAACGCGCAAGCAGGGCCACCGCCTGCTCCTCGCTGGCCTGTCACCGCAGGTCAGGCGCATGCTCAACCGCCTGGGCATCCTGCGTACACTCGACCGCAACGCCCGCTACCCGACGCGGATCGGCGCCCTGCGCCAGGCCGACCGCCTCCTGGAAAGCGCCTCCCAACCGGAATAAAGATGAAACTTGCCGACCTCGCCCTGATCGCCGCCCGTGTACGCCAACTCGCTCGTGGCCTGCTCCCGTTCCTGCGCTGGAGTGGTCGCATCAATGGCAGCACCCTGCGCGCCGATCTCGTCGCCGGACTAACCGGGGCCGCCATCGTGCTGCCGCAAGGGGTCGCCTTTGCGCTGATCGCCGGGTTGCCGCCGGTCTACGGCCTCTATGCCGCCATGGTGCCACCGGTCGTCGCCGGGCTCTTCGGCTCGTCGCTTCACCTGGTATCCGGACCGACCACGGCCCTGTCGATCGTGGTCTTTTCCACACTCAGTCCACTGGCCACCCCGGGCAGCCCGGAGTACATCCAGCTGGCGCTGACGCTCGCCTTCCTCGCCGGCCTGATCCAACTCGGACTCGGCGTGGCCCGTCTCGGGATGCTGACCAATTTCGTTTCGCACTCGGTCATCGTCGGGTTCACCGCTGGTGCCGCGATTCTGATCGTGACCAGTCAGCTCAAACATTTTTTCGGCGTCGAGATTCCACCCGGGGAGTCGTTCCTGCACACCTGGGAGGACTTCCTGGTTCAGCTCGACCAGATTAATTGGTCGGCCACCCTGGTCGGCGCCACCGCGCTGCTCGCCACCCTCGCGGTAACGCTCTGGCGGCGCACCTGGCCTGCCATGCTGATCGGCATGGTCCTGGCCAGCGTGGTTGCCGCTCTGCTCGGGCCCGAGGCGAATCACATCCGCCTGGTCGGCGAATTGCCCCGCGAGTTGCCACCTCTGTCGGCACCGGCGCTGACCCTCGGCACCTTCAGCATGCTCAGCACCGGGGCGCTGGCGATCGCCATGCTCGGCCTGGTCGAGGCGGTCTCGATCGCCCGCTCAGTGGCTCTCAAAAGTAACCAGCGGATCGATAGCAACCAGGAGTTCATCGGCCAGGGCCTGGCCAACACGATCGGCAGTTTCTTCTCCGCCTACCCGTCGTCGGGGTCATTTACCCGTAGCGGAATCAACCATGCCGCCGGTGCGCGCACCCCGCTGGCGGCCCTGTTCGCCGCCGGTGCACTACTCGGAATCCTGCTGCTGATTGCCCCGCTGGCGGCCTGGCTACCAATCCCGGCCATGGCCGGCATCCTGTTCCTGGTCGCCACGCGGCTGGTCGACTTGCACCACATACGCACTATCGTACTGGCGAGTAAACGCGAGACCGCCGTGCTGGCCACGACCTTTCTCGCCACGCTGTTCGTCAAACTCGAGTTCGCGATCTACCTGGGCGTCCTGCTGTCACTGGTCCTCTACCTGCTGCGCACCTCGCGACCCAACATCACCACCCTGGTGCCTGACACCGAAGACCCGCTGCGCGTGATGCTGCCGGTCTCCTCGCGTCCGGAGTGCCCCCAGCTCAAGCTGATCCGTATCGACGGCTCGCTGTTCTTCGGGGCTGTCGATCATGTCCAGCGGGCGTTGCAACGAATTCGCGACCGCGTCCCGCTGCAGCGCCACGTGGTCATCATCGGCAGCGGCATCAACTTCCTCGACGTCGCCGGCGCCGAAATGCTCGTCCAGGAGGGCGAGGCCCAGCGGCGTATCGGTGGCGGGCTCTACATCGCCAAGGCCAAAGGCGAGGTGTGCCGCATGCTGCTCCGTGGTGGCTACATCGAGCGCTTCGAAGACAGCCACGTCTTCTCCTCCAAGGCCGCGGCGATCGCCACCCTGGTGCCCAGCCTCGATGACACCACCTGCGCCAACTGCCAGGCGCGCATCTTCCGCGAATGCGCGACGCGCCCGGCAGCGCAGGAAGAGCTGGCAGCACCGGCCTGATTAACGACCATCGCCTAGTGGGCCATGCGTGAAGTTCGGTAACTAAGGAGCACAGCCAAAATGTGTAGATCAAGGCGGAAAAATGCAGGAATAGTGAGCCTATTCCAAGCTTTGCCAA
>QNFN01000363.1 GCA_003645555.1 Gammaproteobacteria bacterium
AAAACTGTCGACCACCCTGGAGCCCGCCATGGCCAACGAACCGCTTCGCCTGGAGACCGGCGCCGGCGTCGCCCGGTTGACGCTTAATCGTCCCGAGATCCACAACGCCTTCGACGACGACCTGATCATGCGCCTGCCCGAGACCCTGCGCGCGATCCAAGCCGACCCGGACGTGCGCATAGTGGTCCTCGCTGCCAACGGCAAGAGCTTCTCCGCCGGTGCCGACCTCAACTGGATGCGGCGCATGGCCGGTTACTCAAGCGATGAGAACCGTGCCGATGCCGACCGCCTGGCCGAAATGCTGCGCACCCTCAACCGGCTCGCCAAGCCGACCGTCGCCCTGGTTCAGGGCGCGGCCTTCGGTGGTGGTGTCGGCCTGGTCGCCTGCTGCGACATCGTCGTCGCGGCCCGTTCGGCACGCTTCGCTTTGACTGAAGTGCGCCTCGGCATCCTGCCGGCGGTGATCAGCCCTTACGTCGTCGCTGCGATCGGCGAACGTGCCGCACGCCGCTACCTGCTGACCGCCGAACGCTTCGATGCCGAGGAGGCGCACCGCCTGGGGCTGGTGCACGCCGTGGTCGAGGCCGAGGCACTCGAGACAACCGGCGCCACGATCCTCGACCAACTGGCCAAGGCCGGCCCACAGGCGCTGGGCGAGACCAAGGATCTGATCTTTCGCGTCAGCCGTGGTCCGGTCGACGCGGAGATGATTGCCGACACCGCCGAGCGCATCACTCGCATCCGTGCCAGCGACGAGGGTCGTGAAGGCCTTGGCGCCTTCCTCGACAAGCGCCCGCCCGCCTGGCTCGCCGGATCCGACTGAATGACCACTCCGGGACTCCCCGAACGGGTACGACTGGTCGAGGTCGGACCCCGGGATGGCCTGCAGAACGAGGCCACCCCGGTCGACGTCGCCACCCGTATCGGCCTGATCGACCGCCTGACCGCGGCCGGCCTACCGGCGATCGAGGCCGGCAGTTTTGTCTCGCCGAAGTGGGTGCCGCAGATGGCCGACACCAACCAGGTGCTGGCCGGCATCGACCGCCGGGACGGTGTCGACTACCCGGTGCTGGTACCCAACATGCGCGGACTGGAAGCCGCGCTGGAAGCCGGTGCCACCGAAATCGCGGTCTTCGGCGCAGCATCGGAGAGCTTCTCCCAAAAGAACATCAACTGCACGGTCGCTGAAAGCCTCGAGCGTTTCCGTCCGGTGGCCAACGAGGCGCAGCGTCAGGGGCTGCGCGTTCGCGGCTACGTCTCATGCGTGCTCGGCTGTCCCTACGAGGGCGCCATCGAGCCGGCTGCCGTCGCGGACGTCGCCCGAGAACTAGCCGACATGGGCTGCTACGAGGTCTCGCTAGGCGACACCATCGGCACCGGCACTCCGGGACAGGCGCGGCAGATGGTCGCGACGGTCGCCGCTGACCTGCCGGTAACCATGCTCGCCGCCCATTTCCACGACACCTACGGCCAGGCCCTGGCCAACCTCTATGCCGTGCTCCAACAAGGTGTCGCCGTCATCGACCGCTCGATAATCGGTCTCGGTGGCTGCCCCTACGCCGCCGGCGCTTCGGGCAACGTCGCCACCGAGGACGTGCTCTACCTGCTCAATGGCCTCGGCATCGAGACCGGAGTGGACATGGACGCCTTGCTTGCCGCCGGGCACTTCATCGGTGCAAAACTCGGCCGCGAGCCGTCCGGGCGCGTGGCACGTGCCCTCACCGCGAACCGCCCAACGTAGTCCTTATCGTCCAGGAAACCTGACCGATGCCACTGAGTCCACCTACCCTGGAGCGCGAACTCCACCATCGGCGCACCATTACCTGCGAAGGCTACCGCCGCAGCGATGGCCTCTACGACATCGAGGGCGCGCTGGTCGACACCAAGCCGTTCGAAGTGCCGAATCACCACCGCCAGGCGATCCCGGCAGGCACCCCGATCCACGGCATGCGCCTGCGCCTGACGGTCGATCTCGACCTGGTCATCCGTGCCGTCGAGGCGGTCAGCGACGATGTTCCCAATCCGATCTGCCGCGAGGTCGTCCCCAACTTCCAACGCCTGGTCGGCCTGCGCATGACCCCGGGCTTCACCCGCGCCGTACGTGAGTGCGTCGGTGGTCGTGAAGGCTGCACCCATCTCGTTGAGCTGATCGGGGCCTTGGCGACGGCGGCCTACCAAACCCTGTTTCACGAACGCGAACAGCGCGAAAGCGCCTCACCGAACCGCGAACGGCCGCATATCATCGACACCTGCTATACGCTGCGCAGCGATGGGCCGGTGATCGCGCGACGTTGGCCACAGTACGCCACCGGGCCGGAGATACGCACTCCGCCCGATGGGGAAGCTGATTGACGTTAACGTAAGCGTTAGTATACTGCCCGGTCAGCCACGCCAGCGCCTCCCGGGAATGCTGGTCGATTTGGCTGTAGCCATTACCATTGAATGCTGATGGGAGCACGCCACCGATGAAAGTCCTGGTCGCCGTAAAGCGCGTCATCGATTACAACGTCAAGGTTCGGGTGAAGCCGGACGGGAGCGGAGTAGAGACGGCGAACGTCAAGATGTCGATGAACCCATTCGACGAGATCGCGATCGAGGAGGCGGTGCGGCTGAGAGAGGCCGGCGTGGCCTCGGAGGTCGTGGTGGTGTCGATGGGTGCGGCCAAGAGCCAGGAGACCATCCGCCAGGCGCTGGCGATGGAGGCCGACCGGGGCATCCTGGTCGAATCGGATGTCGAACTCCAA
>QNFN01000364.1 GCA_003645555.1 Gammaproteobacteria bacterium
CGCCAGGCCCCGATCGACGGCCGTTCGATGCTCTCCCACGGCCAAGAGACCATTGCCGCGCTCGCACGCCGTCTCGACGGGGCGGATTCCAGTGCCTACCTGTTGCAGGCCGAGGCGGAACAGGTCACCCGTGCCGTGGCCGACAACTACCTCAGCGTGCTTAGTGATCGCGAGCAGCTCGATCTCTCTCTGCAGAACCTGCAAGACCACCAGCGGATCCATGACCAGATTCGCCAGCGTGCCGAATCCGGTGTCGGCCGCCAGGCCGACCTCGACCAGGCCGATGCCCGCCTGGCATTGGCCGAGTCGAACGTCATCTCCAGCGAGTCGAAGCTCGAGGACACCAAGGCCGCCTACGCCCGGGTGGTCGGCGCCTTCCCGCCAGAACAGATGGAAGCACCGGCGCCGAGCCGGTCGCAACTGCCGCCCACGCTCGTGGAGGCGGTCCGCCTGGCCGAGTACGAGCACCCGCTGGTCCTGGCTACCGAGGCCGATCTGGCCGGGGCCGCCGAGGGGATCAAGGTCGCCAAGAGTGCCTACCATCCGCGGGTCGAGGGGCAACTGGCCGCCCGTTACGGTGATGACCTCGATGGTATCGAGGGTTTCGACCAGGATTTCATGGCCCGTTTCAACGTCGACTGGAACCTCTACAACGGCAACTCCGACGAGGCCCGCATCCGGCGCAGTGAGGTGGTCGAGAAACAGACCCAGGACGCCCGCGAGATCGCCATTCGCGAGGTCGCGAAAACGGTGCGTCTGGCCTGGAACCGGTTCACCTCGGCGGAGCGCCGCTTCAACTTCCTCGAACGGCACGTCGACTCGAGCCAGAAAGCGCGTGACGCTTATCGCCAGCAGTTCAACATTGGTGAGCGCACCTTGCTCGACCTGCTCGACTCGGAGAACGAGCTGTTTGAGGCGCGGCGTGCACTGGTCGATGCCCGGGCCGACTACGCCACCGCTATCTACGGGGTGCTGGCCGGTATGGGCCAACTGGTCGCGGAACTCCAGCTGACGCTGCCGGAGCAGGCGCTGCCGATGGAGGTGCGTGCCCGCACCAACCCGGATCGCGACCTTTCGACCGCACAGTAATGCAGGTCAAAAAAACAGAGGGGGGTGCCGGCATGAAGCAGGGCCACTCGACATCGCCAGGGATTGTGTCGTCGCGGATTCTCATCACCCTGGTGCCCCTGCTGCTTGTCAGCGGCTGGGCCGGGGCGACCGACCTGACCAGCAAGAAATACATCGGCAGCATGCGCGAGGCCGAGGGCCGCATCATGATGGACCGTGGTGGGCGCGAGATTTTCGCCCGCCGAGGCATGCGCCTGTTCAGGAAGGATGTGATCTACTCGACCTCGAATGCCAAGGGTGCTGTCGTTTTTCGCGACGAGACCAGCATCCGTTTTGGACCGGATACCACGGTTTCGCTCGAGGACTTCGACTACGTGCCAGAAGAGAAGAAATACCTGCTGCATACCGGGGTCGCCAAGGGCGTTGTGGTGTTCGTGACCGGGGCGCTGGCCAAGGTCGCGCCGGAGACAGTCGCGGTGACGACCCCGAAGGGGACCATCGGCATCCGTGGGACCAAGTTCTCCATCAAGGTGGAGGAGTGACATGCGCACTGGGGTCACGATGACGAAACATCTGCGCAGAATTCTGCTGCTTGGCGTGGTGCTTGGCCTGGCTCTCACGGGTCGCCAGTCGATGGCAGTCGACGAGATTTTCCTGCTCCCTGACGACGATGGCACCACCGGGTCCATCGTCATCTCTGGCGGCGGCATGGACACGACACTCGACGAGCCACGCTCGAAGGTGACGCTCTACAGCACGCTGTTACGCCAGACGTTGACCGGCATCCCGGAGTCCCAGATCCAGAGTGTCTTTGGAGGCGTCTTGTCGATCCTGATCGGCGCTGACAACCCGCTCGATACCCTGCCCGAGATCGTCAACCTGACGCTGGCTACCCATCCGGCGTTCATGGAGATGGTGCACGAGCGCCAGGCACGCGATGAGTTAACCAACGTGGCACAGGGTGGCTTCCGGCCGCGGATCAACGTACGTGGCGACATCGGCCAGGAGTGGACGCGCAATCCCACCACGACGCTTTTCACTGACGATTACATCGATTTGTCGAGACGCGAGGTGGAGATCGGTTTGCGCCAGACGGTGTTCGACGGCTGGGCCACCTTCAGCGAGTTCGACCGTCGCCAGGCGGCCGCGGATGCCAGTGCCTACCAGTTGCAAGCTTTGGGCGAACGGATTTCGGCCCAGGTCGCCGACGTTTACGTCAACCTGCTGCGTGACAACGACCTGCTCGAACTGGCCAACAAGAACATGGCCACCCACGAGGAGTACCTCGACAAGATCAGCGCACGCAGCGGTTCAGGGGTGGGCCGTGGCGCCGATCTCGACCAGGTCGAGGCCCGGCTCGCCGGGTCCCAGTCAGATGTCATCAACAGTGAGACCGACCTCAAGGACACCCTGGTACGTTACCTGAACCTGGTCGGTTACCCACCGCGCGAGGTACTGATCAGGCCCGAACCAACCAAGATGGATCTGCCGGCATCTCTCGAGGCAGCGCTCGAAATGGCCGTCAGAGAACACACGGCCACCACCGCCACCGAGGCCGCGATGGAGGAGTCACGACAGCAGTTGCGCAATGCCAAGAGTCTTTACTGGCCGCGCATCGAGGTCGGCGTGAGCACTCGTTACGGCGACGATCTCGACGGCGTCCGA
>QNFN01000365.1 GCA_003645555.1 Gammaproteobacteria bacterium
ACGCAGGCTACACGGCGGCCACGGTAGAGCAGGGCGGTGATCGCGAGCGTGACGCCCGGGCCCACGAGCTGGCCGGGCTGGAACGTGACCTGACCGTCGCCGCCCTGTTTGCCGTGCCGGTGGTGCTGTTGGCGATGGGGCCGATGCTCTGGCCTGGGTTCGGCGCCTGGCTTACCGGGTTGGCGTCCGTCGAGTCCTGGCACATCGCCGAGTGGTTATTGGCTACGCCGGTGCAGTTCTGGGCCGCGCGCCGCTTCTACCGCGCCGGCTGGGGTGAACTGAAGCACGCCAGCCCCGGCATGAACACGCTGGTGATGATGGGCAGCTCGGCCGCCTACGGTTACTCGGTTCTGGCGATCCTCGCGCCCGGGCTGTTCCCCGCTGGCACTGCGAATCTCTATTTCGAGGCCGCGGCGGTCATCATCACGCTGATACTGCTCGGCAAGATGCTCGAGGCGCGGGCCAAGGGGCGCACGTCGGAGGCGATCCGCAAGCTGATGCAGTTGCAGGCGAAAAGCGCGCGTGTGCGTCGCGATGGCGAAGAGCGCGAACTGCCGATCGACGAGGTGGTTCCAGGCGATATCGTCATCGTGCGGCCGGGTGAAAAGATTCCGGTCGACGGTATCGTGCTCGAGGGCGTCAGCTATATCGACGAGGCGATGATCAGCGGTGAGCCGGTGCCGGTCGAGAAGGAGGCCGGGTCCGAGGTGATCGGTGGCACCGTCAACGGGACCGGTTCATTTACCTTTCGTGCGGCCCGGGTCGGCGCCGACACCGTGCTGGCGCAGATCATCCGCCTGGTCGAGAACGCCCAGGCCGCCAAGCCGCCGATTCAGGCGATTGCCGACCGCATCGCCGGGGTCTTTGTACCGATCGTCATCGGGTTGGCGCTGCTGACCTTCTTCACCTGGCTCTGGCTCGGGCCGGCACCGGCGCTGAGTTACGCCTTTGTCGCCGCGGTCTCGGTGCTGGTGATCGCCTGTCCGTGCGCGATGGGGCTGGCAACGCCAACGGCGATCATGGTCGGCACCGGCAAAGCGGCCGAGTTGGGTACGTTGTTTCGCGAGGGAAGTGCCCTCGAGGGGCTCGCGCGGACCGATACCGCGGTGCTCGACAAAACCGGGACGCTGACCCTTGGACGCCCGGAACTGACCGACCTAGAGGTGCTGATCGGCGACGAACAGGCCGTGCTGAGACTGATCGCGGCGGCTGAGTCGCGCAGCGAGCACCCGATTGCGAAGGCCGTCGTGTCCGGTGCCGAGGCGCGTGGCCTCGACCTGCCCGAGCCGGTAGCGTTCCAGGCCGAACCTGGTTTCGGCCTCGAGGCCGAGGTCGAAGGGCATCGTGTTCAGGTTGGCGCTGATCGCTACATGACGCGCCTCGGAATCGATATCAGTGCTCATGCAGAACGCGTCAAGGTGATGGCCGATGACGCGAAAACACCACTATATGCTGCTATCGACGGTGAACTGGCAGCGATCATTGGGGTATCCGATCCATTGAAGGAGGGCAGCGAGGCGGCCATCACCGCGCTCCACCGCCTCGGCTACCAGGTGGCAATGGTGACCGGCGACAACACGCGTACGGCCCGCGCCGTAGCACGACTGGCCGGGATCGATGAGGTTCTCGCTGAGGTGCTGCCCGGGGACAAGGCCGCCGAGGTGCAGCGACTGCAGCAGGCCGGACGCCGCATCGCGTTCGTCGGCGACGGTATCAACGACGCACCGGCGCTGGCCCAGGCCGACGTCGGTGTCGCCATCGGCACCGGCACTGACATTGCCATCGAGGCCGGCGACGTCATCCTGATGCGTGGTGATTTGCGTGGGCTGGTTGATGCCATCGCGCTGTCGCGAAAAACACTGTCGACCATCCGCATCAATTTCTTCTGGGCCTACGCCTACAATGTGGCATTGATCCCGGTTGCGGCCGGGGTCCTCTACCCGTGGCTGCAACTGCTCCTGAACCCCATGCTCGCGGCTGCGGCAATGAGCATTTCGAGCCTGTTCGTGGTCAGCAACAGCCTTCGTTTACGGCACTGCACACCGAGCACTGGCCTGGCCTGAACCAGGACATCCCGACCTGAATTACTCACAAGGAGAGACCCCATGGACTACGGATTCTGGACCCCGTTTGCCGGCGATTTCGACCAGGCCGTCACGCGAGTCACCGAGGAACTGCAGAAGGAGGGCTTCGGCATCCTGACCGAGATCGACGTCCAGGCGACACTGAAGAAGAAGATCGACGTCGACCGCCGACCCTACAAGATACTCGGCGCCTGCAACCCGCAACTCGCTAATCGTGCACTTACCGCCGTGCCAGATATCGGCCTGCTGTTGCCGTGCAACGTCGTGGTGCGCGAGAACGATGACGACAGCGTGGATGTCGGCTTTCTCGACCCGGGCATGATGTCGGCCGTGGTTGAGGGTGACATCGAGGAGATCGCCGTCGACGCGCGTGCCCGTCTGCAGCGGGTTAGTGTCGCCCTCGCCACCTGAACGGGCCCTGGTTAGCCGAAGCCCATCGCCCGCCGCATCACGGCCTGTTTCAGTGGGCCGGACCGGTCGGCCGCGTCGAGCCCCAGGTTACGAGCCCAGCGCCATGGCGCCGCGGTGCTGCCGAAGCCTCGCTTGAAGGCGTCCATCGCCAGCAGCATGGCGCCGTTGTCAGGTAACCGTTGCTGTTCGTAGCGACGGAGGAGATCGGCATCGCCCGGATCGTCGCCGGTGGCG
>QNFN01000366.1 GCA_003645555.1 Gammaproteobacteria bacterium
CAGCGGCGCTCATCTGTTGACACTGTCGTCACACAAAATTAATGGTCCTCAGGGGGCTGGGGCACTGATCGTTGATCCGGCCATCGATTTGGCGCCACTACAGCATGGCGGTGGCCAGGAGTGCGGCCTGCGTAACGGTACCGAGAACCTGGCCGGCATTGTTGGCTTTGGCAGGGCCGCCGAACTGGCCGGCGAAGAGCGCGAGCGGCGGGCCACCACGGCCCGCGCGTTGATCACCCGCTTGGTAGACGGCGTGGCCGGGATCTCCGGCGCGACCCTGTTCGCCGCCACGGCCGAGCGCCTGCCGAACACCTTGTTGTTCGCCATCGACGGCATCGACGGTGAGGCGTTGCTACTGGCCCTCGACCGGGAGGGGATCGCGGTTTCCAGCGGTTCCGCTTGCCATAGCGGTACCGGTGCGCCCAGCCATGTGCTCAGTGCCATGGGGGTGTCCGACCCGGTCGCCCGCGGTGCGATTCGCATCAGTGTCGGCCAGGGAAATCGCACTGACGACATCGAGGCCCTGCTTGCCGCGCTGGGGCGCCAGGTCACCGCCCTGCGGCAACTGGTCGCCACCGCCTGAGCCAACCCATGGTTACTCGCCGTCCCATCTATCTCGATTACGCCGCGACCGCCCCGGTCGAGCCGCACGTGGCTGCACGCATGGCGGCGTGCCTGACCGCCGATGGCATCTACGGCAATCCGGCATCGCGTTCGCACGCGCTCGGCTGGGAGGCCGAGCGGGCGGTCGAGAAGGCACGGGGCCAGGTCGCCGATCTGATCGGTGCCGATCCCCGCGAGTTGATCTTCACTTCGGGGGCGACGGAGTCGGACAACCTGGCGATTCTCGGCGCGGCACGCGCGGCACGCGGCTGCGGCCGCCACCTGGTCACCTGCAGCACGGAGCACAAGGCGGTGCTCGACAGTTGCCGCCAGCTTGAGCGCGAGGGTTGGGAGGTGACCTACCTCGACCCCGACCGCAACGGTTTGCTCAGGCCGGAGCAGGTTGCCGCAGCGCTACGTGACGACACCGTGCTGGTCTCTATAATGCACGTCAATAACGAAACCGGCGTGATCCAGGACATCGCGGCCATCGGTGAACGAGTGCGCCGCCATGGGGCCCTGTTCCACGTTGATGCCGCGCAGAGCGCCGGCCGGATGGAAATCGACCTGCGCCAGTTGCCGGTCGACCTGATGGCATTCTCCGCGCACAAGGTTTGTGGCCCGAAGGGGGCCGGCGCACTCTACGTTCGCGACCATCCAGGGGTGCGCCTCGAACCGCTACTGCATGGCGGCGGCCAGGAACGGGGCTTGCGCCCGGGGACGCTGGCCACCCACCAGATCGTCGGCATGGGCGAGGCGTTCCGGCTCGCCAGGGACATGCTGGCGGCCGAGACACCGCGCCTGAGCGCCCTGCGCGACCGGCTCTGGGAAGGGTTGCGCGAGGTCGGTGGTATCCACCTCAATGGTGATCCCGAGCACCGGGTGCCGGGCATCCTCAGCGTCTGCATCGAAGGGGTCCAGGGCGAGGCCCTGATCATGGCTCTGCGCGAGGTGGCACTCTCTTCCGGCTCGGCCTGCGCCTCGGCCAGTCGCGAACCGTCGCACGTGCTGCGTGCGCTTGGTCTGAGCGAGTCCGAGGTCGACAGCTCGATTCGCTTTTCGCTAGGGCGTTTTACCACCGCGGGTGAAATCGAGACCGTACTCGGTTTGATCGCGCGGAGCGTGCCCCGCTTACGCGAACTGGCTCGTGGGCGCCAGGGAACTGACAGTGCCGACAATGGTCAATCTACACACAGGACGGCCAGCTGACATGCTGGCCTGGAACGAACCCGGGAGAACATTGCATGGATATTTCACTTACTGATCGTGCCACGGCACGGATCAATGAACTCCTCGCCAAGCAGCAGGCGGGCGCGGTACTCCGCCTCGGGGTCACTACGGCTGGTTGCTCCGGGTTTTCCTACACCATGGACTTTGCCGATGCCATGACCGATAACGATATCGAGTTCGAGGAACACGGCATCCGCCTGGTCATCGACCGTGAGCACCTCGGCTACCTCGATGGCATGGAAATCGACTTCACCCGCGATGGACTGAACCAGAGTTTTTCCTTCAACAACCCGAACGTCTCCGCAACCTGCGGTTGCGGCGAGAGCTTCGCCGTCTGAGACGCCACCGGCCGCGTTGCCTGGTACGGTTTCGGGCGCTAAACTAGCGCCCCGATTTCCCGCACAAACCCGCGGCTCGCCGCGGGTTTCTGTTATTCTTGCACCAATTTTCCCGGAGATCACAGATGGCTGTGGAACGTACCCTTTCGATCATCAAGCCCGACGCCGTCGGCCGCGACCTGATCGGCCAGATCTACTCCCGTTTCGAGGCCGCCGGCCTGGGGATCGTCGCGGCCAAAATGCTGCACCTCTCACGTGAGCGGGCAGAGGGGTTCTACGCGGTGCATCGCGAGCGACCGTTTTTCAATGACCTGGTCGCTTTCATGACTTCCGGTCCGGTAATGGTGCAGGCGCTTGAGGGTGAGAATGCGATTACCGCCCACCGCGAGATCATGGGTGCGACCAACCCGCAGGAGGCCGCGCCGGGAACCATTCGCGCCGATTTCGCCAAGACGGTCGACGAGAACTGCGCGCACGGGTCCGTTGGTCATGACACCGCGACCACCGAGATTGCCTACTTCTTCACCGACGCCGAACTCTGCCCGAGGACG
>QNFN01000367.1 GCA_003645555.1 Gammaproteobacteria bacterium
ATGCTGGCCCTGTTCTGGTACGGCTGGGAAATTGCTGCCGACTCGTGGCGATACACAGAGGTGAGCTGGAACAGCCCGGCACGCATCCAGATCTATTTTTTCACGACCCTGATCCCGCTGGCCGCCGCGCTGCTCATCATCCAGGGTATTTCCGAATGCATGCGTTGCATCCTGGCCATGAAGTCCGGGACCTGGCTGCCGCGCATGGAGGACGCACGGGAAATCGATGACCTGATGCTTAAACAGGCCGCCGATCCGGAAATCCGCTAGTCGTATCACCATGGTCTCCTGTTACCCGTTTTACGTGGAGCATCGAATTCGATGACGAATCCTGAAGTTGCCATCCTGATGCTGGCCCTCTTCATCGTGCTGGTGATGCTCGGGTTCCCCGTCGCCTTCACGCTGCTGGCCATGGGCGTTGGGTTTGGCTATTACGCCTATTACGATGCCGACCGGATCGAGACGTTCGCCGACCTTTTCGACAACCAGATCTTCTATCTCCTGAACCAGAACACCTATTCGGTGATGGAGAACGACACCCTGGTCGCGATCCCACTGTTCCTGTTCATGGGCTACGTGGTCGAACGCGCGAATATCGTCAACCGTCTGTTCTACTCGCTGCAGATGGCGGCACGAAACCTGCCTGGCTCGATGGCCGTCGCGGCCCTGATCACCTGTACTGTTTTCTCGACGGCCAGCGGCATTGTCGGTGCTGTCGTGACCTTGATGGGCCTGCTGGCCTTCCCGGCGATGATGAAGGCCAACTACAACAAGGAATTCGCCTCCGGTGTCATCTGCTCCGGCGGAACACTGGGCATCCTGATCCCGCCCTCGATCATGCTGATCGTCTATGCGGCGATCGCCGAGTTGTCGCCGTTGCGGCTCTACGCGGCGGCGGTGTTCCCGGGTCTCATCCTGGCCGGCTCCTACATGGTCTACGTCGTTATCCGGGCTACGTTGAACCCGTCACTGGCGCCGAAGCCCAAGCTCGAGGACGTCCCGCCGACACGAGTCATCTACATGAACCTGCTGACCTCGTTCGTGCCGTTGACGGCTTTGATCATGCTGGTTCTCGGGTCGATCCTTGGTGGCCTAGCGACGCCGGCGGAAGCCGCCGCAATGGGCGCCATGGGCGGGCTGGTCCTGGCCGGCGCGTACCGTTCTCTTCACTGGGAGATGCTGAAACAATCCGTTTACCTGACGGCCAAGGCGACGGCCATGGTCTGCTGGCTGTTCGTCGGCTCCTGGACCTTCGCGTCGGTGTTCTCCTACCTGGGTGGTCACGAGATCATCGAACACTTCATCCTCGGCTTCAATCTCGAGCCGTGGCAGTTCCTGGTCCTTGTCCAGCTGATCATTTTCCTGCTGGGCTGGCCGCTCGAGTGGTCGGAAATCCTGATCATATTCGTGCCGATATTTCTGCCCATGCTGGACGCTTTCGGGGTCAACCCCTATTTCTTCGCCATGCTGGTGGCACTCAATCTGCAGACGTCATTCCTGACACCACCCATGGCGATGTCTGCCTACTACCTGAAGGGCGTGGTCGGCGCAGGGATCGAGCTGGCGGAGATTTTCCGTGGCTTGATGCCCTATCTCGCTATCGTGATCGCCGTCATGATCCTGATGTACCAGTTCCCGGGAATCGCCTTGTGGCTTCCCGATGCGCTGTTTGGTGAATATATTCCGTGATGGCCTGTTTGAAGCTGGGCCTGCGCACGCTGAGATAAATGAAGAGGTGAACCATGGCAATATCAGACGAAACGGTTGATAAGGTTTCCGGGTTTATCGGATTTGCCTTGGTCGCCTTGTTTGTACTCGGCCTGGCCGAAAGCATCACCAGCGGATTCGCCGGATTCTGGGGTGGGCTCCCGTTCTGGGTCATCAGCGTGGCGGTCCTGGCCTTGGCCGGTTACGATTACTGGTCATCCTGTCTTCGCCGCAAGAAGTGAGCTGGATGGCTGGATCGCCTCGGCCGGGCGCATCCGTGCAAGGCTGATCGCCGAGACGGCGCAGGATCATCATCTGCGGGCCGGATTTCCAAGCCGGACCCGCGTTCCCCGGTTACCGTGATACAGGCCGTGGAACGACTGGATCAGAGGCCTCTCAACAACCTCCAGTGCAGCGCGGCATACCGGCCGGACTGCCTGTTCAAATTGGGTTAACAATAATATGAGTGATGAACTGCACCGCCTGTCCGCCGTGGCTGCTGCCGAGGCGATTCGCGAGGGTCGGATCACCTCCGAGGAACTGGTCGCCGCCTGCCTGGAGCGCATCCGTGTTGTCGATGACGACATCGAGGCCTGGACCCATCTCGATCCCGACTACGCGCTCGAACAGGCGCGGCGGACCGACAGCGCCCGTCAGTCCGGCCAACCGGTTGGCCCGCTGCACGGCGTGCCGGTCGGGATCAAGGACATCATCGACACGGCGGATATGCCTACCGAAGATGGCACGGTGCTGCACGCCGGGCGCCAGCCGAGCCAGGACGCGTTCACTGTGTCACGGTTGCGTGAGGCCGGTGCGGTAATCCTCGGCAAGACCGTCACCACCGAGTTGGCGGGGTTCCACCCGGGCAAGACCAGGAACCCGCACAATTCGGCACATACACCCGGTGGATCGTCCAGCGGTTCTGCGGCGGCAGTCGCGGCGGAGATGGTGCCATTGGCACTTGGTACCCAGACCAACGGCTCGATGATCCGCCCGGCATCGTTCTGCGG
>QNFN01000368.1 GCA_003645555.1 Gammaproteobacteria bacterium
CGTAGGCTTCGCAATGGCACGTGGTCAGCCTGCGCTCCTCAGGGCGTGAAGCGATTATGAAATAGCCGGTTGCGAGCAGGGCGCTCAGCAGTCGGGCCGCGTCCATGTCTCGGCTCCAGATCAGCAACAGTGCGCACAGGTACCAGGGGTGGCGGACAAACCGGTGCAGCGTGGTGATGTGCAGCGTCGCCTCATCCTCGATTCCGGCGTGCCGGGTGCGCCATTGGCGCAACCCGCTGAATTCACCGCTGTCGTAGCCGGCCAGCGACCAGGCGAACAGACCGAGGGCGAGCAGTGCCAGGGCGTGGGCGAGCCAGGCCCAGGGTCCGGCCCAGGTCCACAGCATAGGGCCATTCCAGGTGAGCATCAGCCATGCCGGCGGCAGCAGCAGGAGCAGGGCCAGAGCGTTGTAGGCGAGGCGATAGGCCGGCGCCGCAGTCGGCCAGCGGGCGGTGAGCCGGCGCTTGGTTGTCAGCGAAGCGAGCCACGAGTGGAACGCGAAGTAGGCGATCCAGGCGGCGGTGAGGAGCGCGAGGTGGCCCATCAACGGCAACTCCAGCGGTGGCATGGACGGGGCACGGTTTCCCCGCGGTCCGGCGCGGCATACAATGCCGCCCCTCGATGTGCCCGTGGGGCACGCCAAAGCTAGCACAGGACCCGGACATGGGCTTCAAATGTGGAATCGTCGGTCTGCCCAACGTCGGCAAGTCGACCCTGTTCAACGCCCTGACCCAGGCGGCCATCGCGGCCGAGAACTACCCGTTCTGCACCATCGATCCCAATGTCGGCGTGGTGGCGTTGCCCGACCCGCGGCTGGATGCCATCAATGTCATTGCTAAGCCGAAGCAGGTGATCCCGACAACCATGCAGTTCGTCGACATCGCCGGACTGGTTGCTGGCGCGGCACAAGGCGAAGGCCTGGGCAACAAGTTCCTGGCCAACATCAGGGAAACCGATGCCATCGCCCATGTCGTGCGCTGCTTCGAAGACAGCGACGTGGTCCATGTCGACGGCGACATTGATCCAGAGCGTGACATTGGCGTTATCAACACCGAGTTGGCGCTGGCCGACCTGGAGACGGTGCAAAAGGCCATCGACCGGGCCGCGAAGGCAGCGAAGTCGGGCGACAAGGCGGTGCTGGTGCAGAAGGCGCTGTTTGAGCGCGTTAGCGACCATCTTGATAGTGGTGCACTGGTTCGCGGTCTGGAGGTCGACGACGAGGAGCGCCGACTGCTTCGTGACTTGCACCTGCTGACCGCGAAGCCGACGGTCTACATCGCCAACGTCGCCGACGATGGCTTTGACGACAACCCACACCTCGAGGTCGTCCGACGCCTGGCCGAGGAAGAGGGGTCCGAGGTGGTGCCGGTTTGTGCCGCCATCGAGGCCGAGATCGCCCAGCTCGACGATGACGAAAAGGCCGAATTTCTCGCCGACCTGGGCCTCGACGAGCCAGGGCTCGACCGGGTCGTCCACGCCGGCTACCGCCTGCTCAACCTGCAGACCTACTTCACCGTCGGACCGAAGGAGTTACGCGCCTGGACGGTACGGATCGGTGCCACCGCACCCGAGGCCGCCGCGGTGATCCACACCGACTTCCAGCGTGGCTTCATCCGCGCCGAGGTAATCGGCTACGACGATTTCATCGCCTGCCACGGCGAGCAGGGCGCCAAGGAGGCCGGCAAGCTACGGCTCGAAGGCAAGGAGTACATCGTCCAGGATGGCGACCTGATGCATTTTCGATTCAACGTCTGACTGGCTCGTCAGCGCCGTCACCGCATCAAGACTGCGAATTACAGACGAATGGATGATGTCTGCGTACTTTAGAAACCTCTGATCAATTCATGAACTCGTATCTGGCGCCCGGAATGTCCAGCTTCATCGTTGCCAAGCCGCGCAATAGCCCTGCTATTACGTGCGCTTGGCGCCTCGAATCTGACCATTCCGCATCACCATCTACTTCGCCCAGAATTAATCAGAGGTTCCTTTATATGATTGATGGAGTCCAATCGGCTGCGTTTTCTCTATATAAATAGCCGTTGACCTGGGTCAACATCCGATATGCGCCACCAGCTCAATTGAAGCTGACAGGCCGGGGGTATGACATGAAAAAGAAACTCAATATAATCAAGAATGATAAACAACTTTCGCAGATGTTCTTGGTGCTGATGACGACATTTATTGCCATCAACACCATTTTCATCTACTTGCTGTCCGGTCCGCTGGCCACGACAAATAGTCATAACCTGGTGTTGGGGTTCATTGTGGCTGTGGTCGAGGTGGCCGCCGTGGCGATGATTTTGCGACCGTTCTTCCAGCATGACGACGAAGATCTGCGCGATACTGCTACTTCCTGAAGTGGCGAACTGGCAGGGTGGCCGCTGAGGTCTTTGTGCGGGCCGGTTCCAGCGCTTGGTTGCCTTCCCTCAGCTTGCCAGTCCCGGGGGCGGCGGGGACAATTCCGCCCCTCGAATGGCTATGTAGCTCAGCTGGTTAGAGCACATCACTCATAATGATGGGGTCGGTAGTTCGAATCTACCCATAGCCACCAATCCAAATCAGAAGGGGCAGCGCAGCGCGCTGCCCCTTCGACTTTCAGGGTGAGAAAATTGTGGGGTAACGCCCTTCAGTCTTTCGCACCGCACCCATCAGATGCACCAACTCGGCCTGGCAGTAACGGGTCGTGATGCGCCCAGGTTTGTGGCCGAGCATC
>QNFN01000369.1 GCA_003645555.1 Gammaproteobacteria bacterium
CTCGAGGTCGCGCATCTCGCCGACCAGGATGATGTCAGGATCCTCACGCAGAGCCGAGCGTAGCGCCTCGTTGAAGCCCAGCGTGTCACGGTGCACCTCGCGCTGGTTGACGATCGATTTTTTCGACTCGTGCACGAACTCGATCGGGTCCTCGATGGTGAGGATGTGGCCGAGTTCCTTGTTGTTGATGTAGTCGACTAGCGCCGCCAGCGTGGTTGATTTGCCCGAGCCGGTCGGGCCGGTGACCAGGACCAGGCCGCGCGGGACATCAGCGATCTCCTTGAACTGGGACGGGGTGTTCAGTTGCTCCAGGGTCAGCACCTTGGTCGGGATGGTGCGGAACACGGCGGCAGCACCGCGATTCTGGTTGAAGGCGTTAACACGGAAACGGGCCACGCCGGGCAACTCGAAGGAGAAGTCGGTCTCGAGGAACTCCTCGTAGTCCTTGCGCTGCTTGTCGTTCATGATGTCGTAGACAAGCGAATGGACATCCTTGTGTTCCATCGGCGGCAGGTTGATTCGCTTGATGTCGCCATCGACGCGGATCATCGGCGGCAGCCCGGCCGAGAGGTGCAGGTCGGAAGCGCCGTTCTTCTGGTCAAATGCCAGGAGTTCCGAGATGTCCATTCAATTACCCCACTGTGTTATTTTTCCGCCCGGCATCCGGCTCCGGACGAGCCCGTAAAGTATAGACAACACCGGAGGGCCGCAACATGCCAACCCTGACCGAGCGCTTCGAGCAGGTCAAGATGCGAATCAAAGCCGCCACGATTGCCGCGGAACGCCCCGCAGGCGCGGTCACGCTGGTGGCCGTCAGCAAGGCCCGCAGCGCCAGCGAAATTGCTGACTTGCACCGCCTGGGCCAGCACGCCTTTGGCGAAAGCTACCTGCAGGAGGCGCTGGTCAAGCTCAATACGCTCGCCGGGCTGCCGCTCGAATGGCATTTCATCGGCCCGCTGCAGGCCAACAAGACCCGGCACGTGGCCGAGCACTTCGCCTGGGCACATAGTGTCGACCGTCTCAAGCTCGCAAAGCGCCTGAGCGAACAGCGCCCAACCGGGCTGCCACCACTGAATATCTGTTTGCAGGTCAATATCAGCGGTGAGCCAACCAAGTCGGGCATCCGGCCCGATGAGGTGCCCAAGCTTGCCGCCGAGATAGCCAATCTCCCGGGCCTGCGGCTACGCGGGTTGATGGCTATCCCCGCCGTCACAGATGACATCGAGCAGGCGTGGCGGCCGTTTCGCCTCCTGCGCGAGCTGGCGGCCTCGATCACCGCACGCGGCATCCCGCTCGACACGCTTTCGATGGGCATGTCCGACGACCTCGAGGCGGCCGTTATGGAAGGTGCCACCCTGGTCCGTGTCGGCACCGCGCTGTTCGGACCACGACCGCCGCGTGACGTCTTGCCTGGCGTGACTGGCAACCAGTAAGGTGGTGCGCATGGAGAGCTACCGAATCGGATTCATTGGCGGCGGCAACATGGCCCGCAGCCTGATTGGCGGCCTGACCGCAGGCGGGGTCGACAGTGCACGGATCAGCGTCGCCGAGCCGAGTGCTGACAAGTGTGGCGAGCTCACCAGCCACTTCGGGGTCGAAGCGGTAATTGACAACATCACTGTGGCCGCCAATGTCGATGTGTTGGTGCTTGCGGTAAAGCCGCAGGTGCTGCGCGAGGTCATTGTCGGGCTGGCACCCCACTTAGCTAGCCGCCCCCCGCTGCTGATATCGATCGCGGCAGGCGTCCGGGTCGCATCGATCGTGCGCTGGCTCGGCCAGCCACTGGCGCTGGTCAGGGCCATGCCGAACACCCCGGCACTCGTGCGCAGTGGGGCCACGGCGCTGTTTGCCAACGCCCAGGTAACCGAAGGTCAGCGCAGCCGTTCCGAGTCGATCATGCGTGCCGTTGGCCAGACCCTGTGGATCGACGACGAAGCGTTGATGGATACCGTCACCGCGCTCTCCGGCAGTGGGCCCGCTTATTTTTTCCTGTTCATGGAGGCGCTCGAGCAGGCAGCCAGCGAGCTCGGCCTGGCTCCCGAGGCGGCTCGATTGCTGACCCTGGAGACCGCGCTGGGCGCCGCGCGCATGGCGCTTTCCAGCGACGAGAGCCCGGCCACGCTGCGGGCGCGGGTCACCTCACCCGGCGGCACCACCGAAGCGGCCCTGGAAGTCTTTGCCAAATCCGACCTCACCGCACTCGTTGCCCGTGCGCTGCAGGCCGCCCACAATCGTTCCGACGAACTGGCCGAACTACTGGACCGTGACGATGGGCCGTGACTATCTGGTGAATCCGGTCGAGTTCCTGGTCCAGGCGGTCCTCGGTCTGGTCCTGTTGTTATTGTTGCTGCGTTTCCTGCTGCAGATCTGCCGTGCCGACTTCTACAACCCGTTATCCCAGCTCGTGCTCAAGGCCACCCAACCGATACTGAAGCCATTGCGCCGAGTGATCCCGGGCTCAACCCGGGTCGACGGCGCTTCGTTGCTTATGCTGGTGGTGGTGCAGATGGTGACGCTGGCCGTGGTAGCGGCCCTGCGCGGCATGCCGCTCGGTCTCGGGGGATTGCTCTTCTGGTCGCTGGCCGAGCTGGTGACACTGCTGATCAACGTCTACTTTGTCAGCGTGATCGTGCAGGCACTGCTGAGCTGGTTCAATCCTGGACGCAACCCGCTTGGCACACTGCTGTATGACCTCACCCAGCCACTGC
>QNFN01000370.1 GCA_003645555.1 Gammaproteobacteria bacterium
CATTCAGGCAACACACCAGCCACACGATGTTCTGGAGCAACTGCTTCGCATCGGGCGGCGAGCAATCGTATCATTTCCAAATTTCGGGCATGGGCGTATCCGCTGGCACGTCATGTTTCGCGGGCGTATGCCGGTGACGCAAAATCTTACCTATGCCTGGTACGACACACCAAATATCCACCTCTGCACCGTGGCCGATTTCGAGGTGCTGTGCGACTCTCTCGGCATCGAGATCATGCAACGGGCGGTGGTCGATAATGCTCACCGTAGCGGGCTCGGCCTGCGCCTGCTGCCACACCTGTTGGGCGAAATCTGCCTCTACCGTTTGCGCCGGCGCTAGCCGGAGGACGCTATCTTGCGTGGCCGTGACCGGCCGGCGCGATCGCTGTCGGACCGGCATCATGCCCGGCGCCATGACTGCCACCGGACAGGCGCATCGCCAGGGTGCCCAGGCTGGCCACGCCGAGCAGCAGCACCAGCACCCCGGCCGCGGTCCGCGCACGCGGACCGGTTAACGCGCGTACCCGGGAGGTCGCCAGGCCGGCGCCCAGCATCGATGGCAGCGTGCCGAGACCAAAGACGACCATTACCAGGGCGCCATTCACAACATCGCCACTGGCTGCCGCCAGGGCCAGGGCGCTGTAGACCAGACCGCAGGGGAGCCAACCCCAGAGCATGCCAAGTGGCACGGCCCCGAACGGGGTGCGGATCGGCAGCAGCCGGCGCCCGAGTGGCTCGATGTGACGCCAGAGGTGGGCACCTGCCCGCTCGAGCCTGGCCAGTAGCGGCCACCAGCCGGTCAGATAGAGCCCGAGTAACAGCATGAACAGGCCGGCCAGACCCTGCAGCAGAACCCGTGCCAATTCGAGGCCTGCGGTGCTGGCAAACAGCTGCCCAAGCAGCCCAACGGCCGCGCCCGCCACAGCGTAGCTGACGATACGTCCGGCGTTGTAGCCTAGCTGGCACCAGAGGTTGGCACGGGCGCGAGCACGCACTTCAGGCGCCAGTCCAGCGGAGAGCGCACCGGCGATGCCGCCGCACATGGCGATGCAGTGGACGGTGCCGAACAGGCCGACGAGAAACGCAGCGAAGAGGGTGGCGTGGGTCGGATCCATGACTCCTTCCTGAACGGAAAGCATAGTAACAGAGCGGCTCACCAGCCCGGTCAGTGCACGTGTATCATGGCCTTTTCGGCGACCCACCCATGCACGACTATCAGCGCGACTTCATTCGTTTCGCCATTGCCAGCGACGTCCTCCGCTTCGGCAGCTTCACCCTGAAATCGGGGCGTGAGAGCCCCTATTTCTTTAACGCTGGCCTGTTTGCCAGCGGTGGCGCACTTGCGCGGCTCGGCCGCTACTACGCCGCCGCGATCACCGACTCGGGGATCGGTTTCGACATGCTCTTCGGGCCCGCCTACAAGGGCATCCCACTGGCCAGTGCAACGACAATTGCGTTAGCCGACCACCACGACCGCGACCTCCCCTACGCCTTCAACCGCAAGGAGGCCAAGGACCATGGCGAAGGCGGGATCATCGTCGGTGCGCCGCTGGCCGGGCAGGTCTTGATCATCGACGACGTAATCTCTGCCGGCACCTCGGTACGCGCCTCGCTCAAGCTGATCGAGGCGGCCGGCGCCAGCCCGGCCGGGGTCGCCATCGCCCTCGATCGCCAGGAGCGGGGTACCGGTGCCCTCTCCGCCGTTCAACAGGTCGAACAGGAGTACGGACTGCCGGTGGTCGCCATCGTCAGCCTCGAGCAACTGGTCGACTTCCTCGCCGAGGACGCATCGATGGCCGGGCACCTCGCGGCCATCCGCGCCTACCGTGAACGCTACGGCGCCTGAACGGCTGGCGCTACACTGCTACCATCAAGCCAGTACGCGATAGGTCACCCATCATGCGATCAACCACCCGCCACCTTCTCGCCAGCTTCCTGAGCCTGCTCCTCGCGGCCCTGCCCATGACCGCCAACGCAGCGATTTACAAATGGGTCGACGAGGAGGGCAACACCCACTTCGGCAGCGCCATCCCGCCGGAGTACGCCAAGCAGGACACCCAAAAGGAGCGGCTTAACGAGCGCGGTCAAACGATAGAGATCGTCCAGGAGAAAGAGAAGACTCCGGAGCAGCTTGCCGAGGAGAAGCGCTTGCGCGAGGAGAAGGCGGCGCGCCAGAAGGAGCTCGACCGTAAGCGCCAACACGACCGTCTGCTGCTCAGCACCTACGACTCGGTCGACGGCCTGGAGCTGGCCCGCGACGGCAAGATCCAGGCGCTCGAGGGCCAGATCACCGTGGCATCGGGACAGATTCGTGAGCGCGAGGCACTGCTCAAGCGCCAGCGCAGCAATGCTGCCGATCTCGAGCGCAGCGGCGGCAAGATCGGCAAAAAGCTGCTCGACCACATCGCCGCCACCGAGAATCAGATCGCTCGCAACGAGGCGCGCATCGAGGTCCTGCGTGCTGACCAGGAGCGGATCAGAGCGACCTATGAGGCCGACATCACCCGCTATCGCGAACTCAAGGGGCTGCCCCCGGAGAAAGCTGCGAAACAGTAGCGGCCCCGGCCCCGAGGATCAGTCGCCGGGAACACCGTCCCGGAGCCCGGCGACCAACAACCGCCACTGCGCATCCCAGTCGCGAGTCGGTTTTTCCCTGAAACCACTTTGCACATAGAGCAGCAGACGGCCGGCGACCACCGC
>QNFN01000371.1 GCA_003645555.1 Gammaproteobacteria bacterium
ATCTCGGAGAAGACGGAGTTGATGGCCAGCCGCGTCGCAATGGCCGGCGCCATCGCCATGGCCGGTTACCTGGGCATCCATCCACCGGACTTCGCAGCCGGCACGGTGGCCCTGGCGTTCGGTCTCGCCGCGTCGTCGATCTTCCCGGCGCTGATGATGGGTATCTTCTCGACTCACGTGAATCGCGAAGGCGCCATCCTCGGCATGATCTCCGGCATCACGGTCACGCTGCTCTACGTGTTCCAGCACAAGGGCATCATGTTCGTGAAGAGCACCGCGTTCCTGGGTGACATGAAGCCGAACTGGTTCTTGGGTATCGAGCCGAACGCCTTTGGCGCTATCGGTGCGTTCGTCAACTTTGGCGTCGCCCTGACGGTCTCGAAACTGACTGGCGATCCGCCAGAGCACATCCAGCACCTGGTCGAGGACATCCGTGTCCCGAAGGGTTCTACTTGACCACTAAATCGACCTCTCCATAGGTTGATGCGAACCCCGCCTTGTGCGGGGTTCGTTTTTTTGAGAGCTTAGGTTCTGGTTTCGGCCGCGCTGCACCTGCAGAGGGGCAATGTGTTCGGCCGGATTCCAGGTCCTTCCGGGACCAGTTCAAACAACGAGTGAGACCAGGACACCCCAATGGACGTCGAACTACTCGAAATCCGTGATTTTCTCGCGGCGCACCACCCCTTCGACCAACTTCCGGACGGATCGCTATCGACCCTGGTTGGCAAGATCGAGATCCGCTATTTCAAGCGTAAGACTACGGTGCTGGAGCCCGGGCAGGTGATCGAGCACCTGCATATCTTGCGTAGCGGCGCGGTCGAGGTGACGCGGCCAGAGGGTGAACTGCTCGCGCGTCTCGGCGAGGGTGACCTGTTCGGTTACCGTGCACTGCTGCGTGGTGGCACGATCGAAAATCGGGTAGTCGCCCTCGAGGACTGTCTGGTTCACTTGCTGCCGACTGCAGAGATCGATGCCTTGTGCGAGGGACACCCGCAGATTGCTTATTTTTTCGGTGTGCTTGGCAAAAAGTCTCTGAGCCGGGCCATCGAATACCGGCCTGAACGGCCCGACCAGCGGCACACTCTGAATTTGATGACTTTGCCGGTGAGACAGATGATCGGGCGTGACCCGATCACCGAACCGCCGACGACGCCGATCTGCGATGTGGCGGCACGCATGAGCGAGCATCGTGTCTCGTCGATATTGATCACCGAGGGTGACCGACTGGTCGGCATCGTCACCGACCGTGATTTACGCAATCGGGTTATCGCCAGGCAACTCGATTGCCACCGACCGGTCAGAGACGTCATGACGGCCGATCCACTGGTAGTCGAGGTCGGTGATTTCGCCTTCGATGCCATGCTGCAGATGGCACGCAACAACATCCACCATCTGCCGGTGGTCGATGGTGCTGCCGTGGCCGGCATGATCACCGCGACCGATCTGACCGAGCGACAGGCGACGTCTGCCGTCTACCTGGTCGGTGACATCTACAAGCAGAACTCGGTTGAACGTATGAGCGAGGCGACGGCGAAGATCCCGCAATTGCTGTTCAATCTGGTCGGTGCCGGGGCTAGCGCGCACAGTGTTGGCCACGTCATCACCGCGCTTGGCGACGCCGTCACGACCCGGTTACTGCAACTCACCGAGGAGCGCCTCGGGTCGCCGCCGGTACCTTACGCCTGGATCGCCGCCGGATCGCAGGCACGTAATGAGCAGACCGCACGCTCTGACCAGGACAACTGCCTGCTGATCGATGACGCCTACGATGAGGCTGCCCACGGTGAGTACTTCCGCGAGTTGTCAAAGAGTGTCTGCGATGATCTTGACGCCTGCGGCTACATCTACTGCCCTGGTGAAATGATGGCGATGACCGATCAATGGCGCCAACCGCTGGCCACCTGGTGCGGCTATTTCGACAAGTGGGTTGGCCAACCTGAGCCCAAGGCATTGATGCTGACCTGCGTCTTTTTCGACCTGCGTTGCATCTACGGCGATGAGTCACTGTTTCAGAAGCTACGCGACCATGTTATGGAACTGACTCATGGCAAGAGCATCTTTCTCGCCCACATGGCAGCCAACGCCATGTCGCATCAGCCACCGCTCGGGTTCTTCCGCAACTTCGTGCTGATTCGCGGTGGCGACCACGCTCACACCTTCGACATGAAACACAATGGCATCATCCCAATCGTCGACCTCGCACGGGTCTATGCCCTTGCGGCGGGCGTCGGGGCGGTCAACACCCAGGAACGGCTGTCGTCGTCACTCGAGGGCAGCGACGTCAGTGCCCAGGGAGCGCAAGATCTGCGTGATGCCCTTGAGTACATAAGCCACGTACGCCTGCAACATCAGGCGCTGCAGATCCGCGCCGGTGATGAAGCCGACAACTTCATGTCCCCGGAAGAACTTTCGCCATTTGACCGCAGTCATCTAAAAGAGGCATTTGCAATCGTGCGCCTCATGCAGGGCTCGCTCGCCTCACGTTTTCAGACCAGCACCTTCAGCTGAGTTGCTAAGGAACCTCTGATTAAGTCTGGACGAAGTAGATGGTGCTTCAGAATGTTCAGATTTGAGGCGCCAAGCGCACGTAATAGCTAGCTATTACGAAGCTTTGCAACGAAAAAGCTGGATATTCTGGGCGCCAGATACGAGTTCATGATTTGATCAGAGGTTCCCTA
>QNFN01000372.1 GCA_003645555.1 Gammaproteobacteria bacterium
CGAGCTGTGGCTGGTTGCACCCCGTACGTTTCCCCATGCCGAGGCCACCGCCATGGCTGCGGGTGCCCACGACCTGCTCGCCAGGGCACATGTCTGCACCTCCATCGACGAGGCGTTGACCGGCTGTCGGCTGGTGGTCGGCAGCAGTGTCAGGTTACGCGCCATCAGCTGGCCGCAACTGGACCCACGTGCCGCGGCGGCCGAGCTGGTCACGACCGCGGCCGACGGTCCCGTGGCGCTGCTGTTCGGTCCCGAACGGGCCGGTCTCTGCAACGAGGACCTCGATCGCTGCCAGGCGCTGGTATCAATTCCGGCCAACCCCGAATACGGATCGTTGAACCTCGCCTCGGCCGTGCAGGTGTTGGCCTACGAAATCCGGGTGGCCAGCTTGACGGCAGAGGCGCCCATCCCACCGTCCGCTGCCGACCACCTGGCGGCGACCGCTGATGAGATCGAGGGGTTTTTCGCACATCTCGAACAGACCCTTCTGGCCATCGACTTCATCAATCCGGCCCGGCCCGGGCGGGTGTTGCGCCGGCTGCGCCGAATGTTTGCCCGTGCCCGGCCGGAGGAGGACGAGATCCGTATTCTGCGCGGCATCCTGACCCAGGTGGACAAGTGCACGCGACGCACCGGTGGCGGGGCACTGTGATAGATTGAAAGTGGCAGTATCGCCGCTACGACCAGCGCCCAGGAAGACGAAATCCGATGTTAGAACGACTCCGCGAAGACGTGAACTGCGTGTTCGACCGCGATCCGGCGGCGCGCTCTTTTTTCGAGGTGGTGACCTGCTACCCGGGAGTTCACGCCTTGCTGCTCCATCGTATGGGCCACGCCCTGTGGAACTTTGGTTGGCGCTGGCTGGCGCGTTTCATCTCCAGTTTTTCGCGCTGGCTGACCGGTATCGAAATCCATCCTGGTGCCCGTATCGGCCATCGTTTCTTTATCGACCACGGTATGGGCGTGGTGATCGGCGAGACCACCGAGATCGGTGACGACTGCACCCTGTACCAGGGCGTCACGCTCGGCGGCACGTCCTGGGACAAGGGCAAGCGCCACCCGACCCTGCACGACAATGTGGTGGTTGGCGCCGGGGCCAAGGTCCTCGGTCCGCTCGTGGTGGGCCGCGATGCCCGTATCGGTTCCAATGCGGTGGTGCTCAAGGACGTGCCGGACGGGGCGACTGTCGTCGGGGTCCCAGGTCGCTTTGCTGGTCCCGTGGTGACCGACGAAGCCGACTCGCACCGCGCCGCGACGGCCAGGCGCATCGGTTTTGATGCCTACGGCACCACCCGCGACATGCCCGATCCAGTGGCCCACGCCATCAACAGCATGCTCGACCACATCCATGTCACCGACCGCAAGCTGGTGCAGATCGCCCAGGCTCTCGAGGGCCTTGGTGCCGATATCTCGGAACTGAACATCCCCGACATTGACCCGGTCGAAATCACCTCGACCGCACCAGGGGAAGAGCCCGAGCCGCCTGCCGGAAATAGTTGACTCAACTAGTCAACATTAAGGTACAATCACAGCTACAGTCATGGCGTGGGAATTCGGACAATGCGACTGACGACCAAGGGCCGGTACGCTGTCACGGCCATGCTCGACCTGGCACTGCACTATGACAACGGGCCGATCACACTGGCGGATATTTCGCGCCGGCAGAGTATTTCCCTCTCCTACCTCGAACAGCTCTTTTCGCGACTGCGCCGGCGTGGTCTGGTCGAAAGCGTTCGCGGACCCGGCGGTGGCTATCGGCTGAGCCGTGCCGCTAAGCAGATCTCGGTCGTCAGTGTCATCACGGCGGTTGACGAAGAGGTCGATGCGACCCGCTGCGGCGGCCTCGGCAACTGCCAGGACTCCCAGCCCTGCCTGACCCATGAGCTCTGGTGCGACCTGAGTCAGCAGATCCATGATTTCCTCGCCGGCATCAATCTCGCGCAGCTGGTCGAACGAACCAGTGGAGAACACGCCGCCCGGATCACTGCAGACGGCACGTCGAAGCGCACCTCCGTCGCTTCCTGATCCCCGCCGGCGGGACCGGGATGATCTACCTCGATCACAACGCGACCACCCCGCTCGATGCGCGGGTACGCGAGGCGATGCTGCCCTACCTCGGCGCCGAGCCGGGCAACCCGTCGAGCGCTCACCGCTTCGGCCGTCGCGCCCGGGCAGCACTCGATCGCGCACGTGAGCAGGTCGCAGCCCTGGTGGGTGTTCAGCCGCGCCAGGTCATTTTTACCAGCGGTGGCACCGAGGCCAACAATCTCGCCCTGTTCGGCCTGGCGGCGATGGAGCGCCCGGGGTGCCTCGCCCTGAGTCCGGTCGAACACCCGTCGGTGATCGAACCGGCCCGGATCCTGGAGAACCGTGACTGGGCTCTTGACTGGCTTCCGGTGGATGCTGACGGCCGGGTCGACGTCGCCTCCTGGGAGCCTGCCGCGGAGACGCGCATCGTGTCGATGATGTGGGCCAACAACGAGACTGGCGTGGTGCAACCGGTGGCCGAGTTGGCAGCGAAGGCGCGTGCCGCGGGGGCCCTGGTGCATAGCGACGCCGTGCAGGCGCTGGGCAAGCTGCCGGTTGACTTTGGTGCCAGCGGCGCTCATCTGTTGACACTGTCGTCACACAAAATTAATGGTCCTCAGGGGGCAGGGGCACTGGTCGTTGATCCGGCC
>QNFN01000373.1 GCA_003645555.1 Gammaproteobacteria bacterium
CGGCGGTGCCCTGGCCGGTCTGGATTACCTCGACGCCGTGGCCGCGGTGCTGGTCGGATTGATGATTGCCAAGGCGGGCTGGGACCTGGCGGCACACAGTGTCAGCGAACTGGTCGATACCGCGCTCGAGCCGGAGCGCCTGCAAGTGATCCGCGACACCATCCTCGAGATCGAGGGGGTCGGCGCCCTGCACATGCTGCGTACGCGGCGCATGGGCGCCGATGCCCTGGTCGACGTGCATATCCTGGTCGACCCGACCATCAGCGTTTCCGAGGGACACCAACTCAGTGAGAAGGTGCGCTGGCACCTGATCGACAATATTGACGAGGTGGCCGACGTCACGGTCCACATCGACCCCGAAGATGACGAAGAGGTGGCGCCGTCGATGCATCTGCCGCTACGTGAGAAGATGGTCGCGTTGCTGCGCGAACGCTGGACGGGCATCGACCACGTCGATGCCATCGACAAGATCACCCTGCACTATCTCGACGGCAGGCTGGAGGTCGAGTTGCTGCTGCCACTCGATGTGGCCGGTGGCAGTGTGGCCGAAGCGCGTGCTATCGGTTCGGCATTCGTCAAGGCCGCGGAGGGGCTCGAGGAGGTACGCTGTGTCCGCGTGCACTACCATTGAGCGCACCGTTTTCGTGCCGGCAAATGGCTGACGCACCATAATGGTGCGTATTGGTGCGATTTGACTTGGAATAGTATGCAATTTCAATAGCTTGAGTTAAAAGCCAACTTGGCATGACACATGCTTTTACATGGTCATCCAAGGTCGCGGGGCGGTAAGTGCGCGCCATGACCTGAATTGACGTCAATCTGGAGGAAACAACATGTCTGCGTCCGATGTTCTGAAGATGATCGAAGAGAAGGAAGTCAAGTTTGTCGACTTCCGCTTCACCGACACCCATGGCAAGGAGCAGCACGTCTCCGTTCCGTTCCATTGTGTCGACGAGGACACCTTCACCGAGGGCAAGATGTTCGACGGTTCCTCGATCTCCGGCTGGAAGGGGATCAACGAGTCCGACATGATCCTGATGCCCGACCCCGACACCGCGGTACTCGACCCGTTCATGGACGAGACCACGCTGAATCTTCGCTGCGACATCGTCGAGCCGACCACCATGCAGGGTTACGAGCGCGACCCGCGTTCGGTCGCCAGGCGCGCCGAGGCCTACCTGCAGTCGACCGGCCTGGGTGACACCGCCTACTTCGGCCCGGAGCCGGAGTTCTTCGTTCTCGACGACGTGCGTTGGGGCTGCGACATGAGCGGCTCGTTCGTCAAGGTCGATTCCGAAGAGGCCGAGTGGAACACCGAGAAGGTCTACGAGGGCGGCAACATGGGCCACCGCCCGTCGGTCAAGGGCGGCTATTTCCCGGTCCCGCCGGTCGACTCGATGCAGGACCTGCGCTCGGCCATGTGCATGGCGATGGAGGAGATGGGCGTGGTCGTCGAAACCCACCACCACGAGGTGGCGACCGCCGGCCAGAACGAGATCGGCACGCGCTTCAATACCCTGGTCAAGAAGGCCGACGAGGTGCAGATCTACAAGTACTGCGTACACAATGTCGCCCACGCCTACGGCAAGACCGCGACCTTCATGCCCAAGCCGCTGGTCGGCGACAACGGCAGCGGCATGCATGTCCACCAGTCCTTCTCAAAGGGTGGTGAGAACCAGTTCAGCGGCAACCTCTACGGCGGCCTGTCCGAGAACGCGCTGTTCTACATCGGTGGCATCATCAAGCACGCCCGGGCACTGAACGCCTTCACCAACGCCTCAACCAATGGCTACAAGCGGTTGGTTCCGGGCTTTGAAGCCCCGGTGCTGCTGGCCTACTCGGCGCGCAACCGCTCGGCGTCAATCCGTATCCCGTACGTTTCCAGCCCGAAGGCGCGGCGCGTCGAGGTCCGTTTCCCGGATTGCACCGCGAATCCCTACCTGGCGTTCTCGGCGATGCTGATGGCCGGCCTTGACGGCATCATGAACAAGATCCACCCGGGCGACGCCATGGACAAGGATCTCTACGACCTGCCGGCCGAGGAGCTCAAGGACATCCCGACGGTCTGCCACTCCTTTGACCAGGCCCTCGAGGCCCTGGATGCCGACCGGGCGTTCCTGACTGCCGGCGGCGTGGTTACCGACGATATGATCGACAGCTATATCGAGCTCAAGATGGAGGAGGTCACCCGGCTGCGGATGACCACCCACCCGATCGAGTTCGACCTCTACTACAGCGTCTGACGCAGACGGCGGCTTTCGCCACATTCAGGGCGCCTCGATTGCGGGGCGCCCTTTTTGTTGTCCTGGATGGTTCTTGGTTGCGCACCGCTACCGGTGATTGGGAACGGTTGTCGGGCACGCCGCGGACGTGTAATACGCACCGGACGGCTGCTATGCTTGACGCATGAGGTACATGTGTCTCGCGTTCTTCCTGTGCTTGGTGACCACGTCACAGGCGGCCGTCTACCGTTGGCAGGACAGCAGTGGCAACACCAAGTTCGGTGACCAGCCGCCGGCCGGTGTGGCGGCCGAGCAGGTCGAGTTACCCGAGTTGAGTACCTACGCACCGCCCCCGGTTCCAGAGGAAGCCGAACCCGTTGCCGCGCCTGCCGCCGCGACCGGGGCTGTGCCCGCCCAGGCGCAGCGCTACAGCCGCATGGTGATCACCCAACCCA
>QNFN01000374.1 GCA_003645555.1 Gammaproteobacteria bacterium
CCCGGTCGCGCGGCCAACGGATGTAGCAATCGCGCAGCAGCGACACCAGGTCGTAGGTGACCGGACCGACCACGGCGTCCTGAAAGTCGAGGATGCCCGGGTTGTGGTCGTCGACCCACATCAGGTTGCGCGAATGGTAGTCGCGATGCACGGTCACCTGCGGCTGCTCCAGCGCCGAAGTGAGCAGCAACTCGAAGGCGGCGTCGATGACCTCGCGCTCCGCATCGGTCGGGGAGCGACCGAGGTGCCGACCGAGAAACCACTCGGGGAAGAGTTCAAGCTCGGCCAGCAACCGGTCATTGTCGTAGGGTGGCAGGCCGGCGTCGGTCAACGGGCCATGCGCCTGCATCACCAGAAGGGCCCCCAGGGCATCGCCATACAACCGCTCGACCCGGCTCTCGTCGAGCACGTCGAGGTAGAGGGTGCTGCCGAGATCGCTGACCAGCAGAAAACCACGATCAAAATCGACTGCATGGATCTCGGGCACGTTGAGGCCGATGGTGTGCAATGCCCGGGCGACGGCAACGAACGGACGGCTGTCCTCGTGTTCCGGCGGGGCATCGACAGCAATGAGCGTCCCCCCCGCGTGCTGAACACGAAAGTAGCGCCGAAAGCTGGCGTCGGCAGAGGCCGGCACAAGGCTGACCTCGCCAAGTCCGGCGGCCTGCTGCAGCCAGTGACGTAATTGCTCGAGCCGTTGCATCATGATGTTGAATTGTGGCGTGGAAGCACGTCAGGTGGGCGGGTAGAATGGCCCCTCGCGCCATTCTATGCGGCATTTGCCACCATGAGAACCAAGCCCGGTCCAAGCCGCTACGCGCACCTGCCGCTGCTTTCGCTGCTGCTCGCCCCGGTCGCCTTCGCCGACCCCGGAGAGTGTACCGATCGTGCCGACCCCGCCTGCCGGCCGCAGAGTGGCTGGACCCTGTGCCGAGCCCCGCTCGCTTCACCGATCGTGCGCCCAAGTGCCGAGGAACGTCTGCGGACGGAGTTGCTGATCGACGCCGGGCGGGCCGAGTACTTCGCCGGCACGCGAGCCGAACTCGATGATGGCTTCCAGATGTCGCGCCTTGACCAGCGGCTGCAGGCGGACCGCGGCAGCTATGACAGCGTCAACGGCACCTTCCGTGCCGTCGGCGACGTCTACTATCGCGACACCGGTGTCGCACTGACTGGCACCGAGATCGAACTCGCCCTCGAGTCGGGTGCCGGCCGGGTCGAGGAGGCACGCTATGCGCTGATCGAGCAACATGCCCGCGGTCGCGCCGACCGCGCCACCTGGAACGGCGCCGGCTACGCCACTCTTGACCGCGCCACCTACACCACCTGCGATCCCGGCGACGGCAGCTGGCTGCTGAGTGCGTGGCGTATCGATCTCGACTTCGAGGAGGGGCTCGGTGAGGCCGAACAGGCGGCGCTGCGGCTCAAGGGGGTACCGGTGTTCTACACACCGTGGATCCAGTTCCCGATCGACGACCGCCGCCGCAGCGGCCTGCTGATGCCGAGCTTCGGCAACTCCAGCGACAACGGCTTCGAACTCGCTGTGCCCTGGTACTGGAACATTGCCCCGAACCGAGATGCGACCTTCACCCCACGCCTGCTCAGCCGGCGTGGCCTGCAACTGGCCACCGAGTACCGCTACCTCTACCAGGCCACCGACGACCCGGCTTCCCGGCAAGAAGGGAAGATCGACTTCGAAATCCTGCCTGGTGATGACATCTACGGCGATGACCGCCTTGGCCTCAGGGTGGTCCATGAGGGACGGCCGTTGGCCGGCTGGCAGGTCGGCGTCGATGCCGGCTTTGTCTCGGACAAGGATTATCTGCGCGACCTCGGCGGAGACCTCGCGGAGAGCAATGCCAACTATGTCGACCGGCGCGGCTACGTTTCCGTCTCCCGCCCCGACTGGTCGTTCCTCGGCCAGGTCAACTACCTGCAGCCGCTGGTCGACTTCGAGCCCTACCAGGCACTGCCGCAGCTGCTGTTCGACTACACCCCATACAGCGACGGGCCAATCCGTTACGGGCTCGACAGTGAACTGGTCCACTATGACCGCTCTACGGCCCCGGGAGGCCAGGCACCGGTGACCGGAACCCGGCTCGACCTGAAACCCTGGGTCAGCGTCCCCGTCAACCGCACCTGGGGTTATCTCGATCCACGCCTCGCCTTGCGCTACACCGGTTACTCACTCGATGACCAGTTCGCTGCCAGTGACAGCCAACCGTCGCGGACACTGCCGCAAGCGTCTGTCGATGGCGGCCTGTTCTTCGACCGGTCGGCCTTCGGCGGACGCTTCCGCCAGACTCTCGAACCGCGGTTTTTCTACCTCTATGTCCCCTACGAAGACCAGGACGACCTGATCCGGAACGGCAACGATCAAAGCGTGGTCTTCGATAGCACGCTGCCTCTGTTCGAATGGAGTTCGCTGTTCCGCGACAACCGCTTCAGCGGTGCCGACCGGGTCGGTGATGCCAACCAGGTGAGTCTGGCGCTGACCTCACGGGTGGTCGACGATATCAGCGGTATCGAGCGCGCCCGCTTCGATCTCGGCCAGATCCTCTACTTCCGCGACCGTGAAGTGACCTTGCCGGGCGAGCCAGTCGAAACCGAAACTTCCTCCCCGATCATCGGCCGGGTGAGCGCTGGCCTCGACCACAGCGTCGCAATTACCGGCAG
>QNFN01000375.1 GCA_003645555.1 Gammaproteobacteria bacterium
AGCCACCCGGAGGGCGTACTTTCGGCCTACAGCGACAACGCTGCGGTGATCGCCGGTCCCGAGGCCGAGCGCTTCTTCCCCGATCCCGGTGACGGGGTCTACCGGGCCGTCGCCGAGCCGGCACACATCATGATCAAGGTCGAGACCCACAATCACCCAACGGCAATCTCGCCCTTTCCAGGCGCGGCCACCGGCTCCGGCGGCGAGATTCGTGATGAGGGGGCGACTGGCCGGGGCGGCAAGCCGAAGGCAGGCCTGACCGGATTTTCGGTCTCGAACCTGCACCTGCCCGGTGCCGCGCAGCCATGGGAGGTCGATCACGGCCGTCCGGAGCGCATCGCTCCGGCACTCGAAATCATGCGCGATGGACCGATCGGCGGCGCGGCGTTCAACAACGAGTTTGGCCGACCCAACCTCGCCGGTTATTTCCGGACGCTGGAATTGGCCACGGCCGACGGTGCCCTGCGTGGTTACCACAAGCCGATCATGGTCGCCGGCGGTTACGGCAACATCCGTCCCGGGCATGTCGACAAGGAGACGTTGCCCGACGGTGCATTGATCCTGGTGCTTGGCGGTCCGGCGATGTTGATTGGTCTCGGCGGTGGCGCGGCCTCGTCGCTGGCCAGCGGTTCCAGTGATGCCGAGCTTGATTTCGCCTCGGTGCAGCGCGGCAACCCCGAAATGGAGCGCCGCTGTCAGGAGGTGATTGATCGTTGCTGGGCGCTCGGTGAAGCCAACCCGATCATCTCGATCCATGACGTCGGCGCAGGCGGCCTCTCTAACGCTCTGCCTGAGCTGGTCAACGACAGCGGACGTGGCGGCAGCTTCGATCTGCGCGCCATCCCGACCGACGAGCCCGGCCTCTCACCCAAGGAACTGTGGTGCAACGAGGCGCAGGAGCGCTACGTCCTCGGCATTATTCCGGACGATCTCGACCGCTTCACGGCGCTTTGCGAGCGTGAGCGTTGCCCGTTTGCCGTTGTCGGTCGCGCTACGGAAGACAAGCTCCTGGCCCTGGTCGATCCCGAGCTTGGACCGCAGCCGGTGGACATGTCACTCGATCTGCTGCTCGGCAAGCCGCCGAAGATGCAGCGTGATGTCACCCGCGTTGCACCAGTTTGCGATGACTTCACCGGCGCCGGGATCGATCTCGCCGAGGCGGTCGACCGCGTACTGCATTTGCCGACGGTCGCCGACAAGACCTTCCTGATCACCATTGGTGACCGAACCGTCACCGGGCTGGTCGCCCGCGACCAGATGGTCGGGCCCTGGCAGGTGCCGGTGGCTGACTGCGCCGTGACCTGCTCCGGCTACTCTGGGTATGTTGGCGAGGCGCTGGCCATGGGTGAGCGCACCCCGGTCGCACTGCTTGATGCGGCAGCGTCGGCGCGGATGGCGGTTGGCGAGGCGCTGACCAACCTGGCCGCTGCTCCGGTCGCCACCCTCGGCAACGTCAAGCTTTCCGCCAACTGGATGGCCGCGGCCGGCAGCCCCGGTGAGGACGCCGCCCTGTTCGACGCCGTGCGCGCGGTCGGGATGGAACTCTGCCCGGCGCTCGGGATTGCCATCCCGGTCGGCAAGGACTCGATGTCGATGCGTACCGGTTGGGACAGCAGCGACGGCCCGCGCGAGGTGATCTCACCGCTGTCGCTGATCGTCACCGCCTTCACCCCGGTAACCGATGTACGCCGTGTGCTGACGCCCCAGTTGCGGACCGATCTGGGCACAACCGAGTTGTTGTTGATCGACCTTGGTGGCGGGCGCCAGCGCCTTGGCGGCTCGGCCCTGGCCCAGGTCTACGGGCGGATTGGTTCCGAGCCGCCGGATCTCGATGACCCGGCACGCCTGGCTGTGTTTTTCACCGCCATCCAGGCACTCAATGCCGACGGCCAGGTGCTCGCTTACCATGATCGCGCCGACGGCGGTCTGCTGGCGACACTCTGCGAGATGGCGTTCGCCGGCCGTGCCGGGCTCGATATCGACCTCGAAAGGCTTGGGGGCAACACGGTGACGGCGCTGTTCAACGAGGAGCTCGGGGCGGTCATTCAGGTGTGTGGCGATGACGTCGAGAAGGTCCTGTCCAGTTTCGGTGCGGTCGGGCTCGGCGACTGCGTCCACCGGTTGGGTCGCCCGGAGGTCGGTGACCGTATCGTCTTGCGCCATGGTGCCGAGCTGCTGCTCAACACCACGCGCACCGACCTCCATCGCGCCTGGTCGGAGACCACCTGGCGTATGCAGGCGTTGCGCGATCATCCGGTCTGCGCTGATGAGGAATACGCCCGTTTGCTCGATACCGATGACCCGGCACTCGGCGGCACCCATTTGAGTTTCGACCAGGAAGAGAACATCAGCGCACCGTTGATCGCGACCGGTGTGAAGCCACGGGTTGCGGTGTTGCGCGAGCAGGGGGTCAATGGCCAGGTGGAGATGGCAGCGGCGTTTGATCGCGCCGGTTTCGCCGCGGTTGACGTGCACATGAGCGACCTGGTCGAAGGCCGGTTCGGGCTCGACGACTTCCAGGGCATTGTCGCCGGTGGTGGCTTCTCCTACGGTGACGTGCTCGGCGCCGGCGAGGGCTGGGCCAAGTCGGTGCTGTTCAGCCCACGTGTGCGTGACCAGTTTGCCGCTTTCTTCAGTCGTGGCGACAGTTTTGGTCTCGG
>QNFN01000376.1 GCA_003645555.1 Gammaproteobacteria bacterium
GGGTATCGACGGGTAGCGGTGCCGGGCTATGCGGCTAGCCCCGACTATGGCTACTGATGCGCCATTGCGGGCTTGCAAGCGGATGAATTGCTTCAGGTTGTCTCCCAGGAGTTGATCACGATCACTTGCGCCGACATGCAAATTGAGACATTGTGTTGTAAATAATGCACTAATACACACTAAACAACACAAAATGCAAGATTTCGGTCAAGCCTTTCGATTGGCATTCGAGTTGGTGTTCGCGGCGGATGCGGACCTGCTCGAGATTATCGGGCTCTCCCTGCGGGTCAGCCTGACCGCAGTCGTCATCGCCTGCCTGGTTGGCCTGCCGCTGGGGGCGGCCATCGCCATGGGCCGGTTCCGCGGGCGCACTGCGGCCATCATCCTGGTCAACGCGCTGATGGGCCTGCCGCCGGTCGTTGTCGGTCTGCTGGTCTACCTGATGCTCTCCAATGCCGGGCCGCTCGGCTGGATGCAACTGCTCTACACCCCGACGGCGATGATCGTCGCCCAGACCGTGCTGATCACACCGATCGTCGCCGCGCTGTCACGCGAGGTGATCGAGCAGTTGCACAACGAGTACGCTGAGCAGTTCCGCTCGCTCTGCATGTCGACCCCGAAGGCGATCCAGGCCTTGCTCTGGGATGGGCGCTACAGCTTGTTGACCGTGCTCCTGGCCGGTTTCGGGCGTGCGATCGCCGAGGTCGGTGCGGTGATCATAGTTGGCGGCAACATCGATCACCTGACCCGCGTCATGACCACCGCCATCGCCCTGGAGACCTCCAAGGGCGACCTCGGCCTGGCCCTCGCGCTCGGCCTGGTGCTGCTGGCCCTCGCGCTTTCCGTCAACGCGGCCGTCATGGCGCTGCGCCTGACCGCGACCCGTCATGCCTACGCCTGAAGCTGCCGCAGGCATGGAGATGATCGGGCCAGCCATGGCCGCGTCCATCCCACCAGGGCAGGGGAGCGTGCGCGGCCTGACCTATCACGCCGGTGGCCGTAAGTTGCTCGATGGCATCGATCTCAACATCCAGGACGGGCAGTTCACGGTTGTCATGGGTCCCAACGGGGCGGGCAAGAGCCTGTTCCTGAGACTGCTGCACGGACTGATCGAACCGAGTGCCGGATCGATCCACTGGGGAGGAAAGCCCCAGGATGACGGAGTGCGCCGGCATCAGTCGCTGGTGTTCCAGCGGCCCGTGTTGTTGCGCCGCTCGGTGGCGGCCAATCTCGAATTCGTGCTGAAACTGCGCGGCCGGGTTGATCCCGAGGCGGTGCGCGCCACCTTGCGCCACGTTGGTCTCGAGGCACAGGCCGGCCAACCGGCACGTCTGCTGTCCGGTGGTGAGCAGCAGCGCCTGGCTTTGGCGCGTGCCCTCGCCCTCACGCCGCGGGTGCTGTTCCTCGACGAACCGACCGCCAGCCTCGATCCCGCCTCGACGGCGGCCATTGAGCGCCTGGTTGGAGAGGCCAACCAGCGCGGCACGACGGTTGTTTTCGTCACCCACGATGCCGGCCAGGCGCGCCGCCTGGCCGGTGAAGTCGTTTTCCTGCACCGCGGGCGACTGTTGGAGCAGACGCCTGCGGTGCAGTTCTTCAATCGTCCACAGTCGTCCGAGGCGGCGGGCTACCTCGCCGGCCGCCTGGTCTTCTGAATTTCACTGTCACCACGTTACCTAAGGAACCTCTGATTATTTCTGGGCACCAGATACGAGTTCATGAATTAATCAGAGGTTCCCTAAGGAGAAGTCGATGAAAGTGAGAGCGTTCGCCGGTGACGTCACCGCCGCGCTGCTGGTCGGCGCACTGGCCATGGCGCCGGTCGCCTCCGCAGAGAAATCGATCATTTTGCAATCGACGACCTCGACGGCGAACTCGGGTCTCTACGAACACCTGCTCCCCATGTTCGAGCAGCAGAGCGGCATCCGGGTCAACGTGGTCGCGGTCGGCACCGGCCAGGCGATCAAGAATGCGCGCAACGGTGACGGCGACGTGCTGCTGGTGCACGCCAAAGCGGCCGAGGAGAAGTTCGTCGCCGACGGTTTCGGCATCGAGCGCTTCGACGTCATGTACAACGACTTCATTATCGTAGGCCCTCCCTCCGACCCGGCGGCCATCGGCGGCCTGAGACACGTCGCGGCGGCCCTGAAACAGATCGCCACGGCCAAGGCGCTGTTCGCTTCACGTGGCGACAACTCGGGTACCTACAAAAAGGAGGTCACGCTGTGGCAGGCGGCGGGCATTGATCAAGGCAAGGCGAGTGGCACCTGGTACCGCGAGACCGGTTCCGGCATGGGGGCGACGTTGAACGTCGCCGTCGGCATGGGCGCCTACGCCCTGACCGATCGCGGCACCTGGATCAGCTTCAGGAACCGGGGCGAGTTCAAGGTCCTGGTCGAGGGCGACGATGAACTGTTCAACCAGTACGGGGTGATTCTGGTTGATCCAGCTCGGCACCCGCGGGTCAAGGCGGAGGAAGGGCAGGCGTTCATCGACTGGATTCTCGGTGAGCAAGGGCAGCGGGCGATTGCCGGCTACCGCCTCGGCGGTCAGCAACTCTTTTTTCCAAACGCGAAGCGGTGAAGTTCGGCCGACGGCACCGCGTGGCTGCCGTCAGGGATTCTCCAGCAGCAGTGACAGCAGCACGCGGGTA
>QNFN01000377.1 GCA_003645555.1 Gammaproteobacteria bacterium
AGAACGGCTGCATTCTCATGCCGGGACACCCTGACCGCGACCGCGTGGCTGCTCCTGACAACCGTCCCGTTGGCAGCCAGCCCGGATGATCCGCTGCTGGAGCAGCTCCGCCAGGGCGGCTTGGTGCTTGCACTGACTGCCAACGAGAGTGGACCCGGTACGGCAGCGCCATCACCACCCCCCACCTGCGCCCCCGGCACCCGCCTCACCAAGCGCGGCTGGCAACAGGCCGTGGCGACAGGTGTCGGCCTGCGCAAACAGCGAATCTTCGTCGAACTGGCCCACGCCGGACCCGGCTGCGCCGCCAGGCATACCGCCTACCT
This sequence comes from Gammaproteobacteria bacterium, assembly GCA_003645555.1. Taxonomy (GTDB): domain Bacteria; phylum Pseudomonadota; class Gammaproteobacteria; order QNFN01; family QNFN01; genus QNFN01. Next base: position 324 of record QNFN01000377.1, read on the forward strand.
GGTGTTCGGCGCCGACCGCGTCCGTCACGACTCGGGGCTGACCGCCAGCTGCGACGCTTCACAGAAGGTACGGGCAGAGCATCGTGAACGCCTGGCCACCCGCCTCGCCGGTATCCCGCCCTACCCGCGAACCAACCTCGCCGTGGTCGTCGACGCCTGCAACCTGCGTGACCTTGCGACCAGCACCTGGCCGAAATGTGCCAGCGCTGCGCGGGTAGGTGACGCGGTGCTGTTCAGCCCTTCGGCCCTGACCCCGCTGGGGTGTGTCAGCCGTTCGCGGCTACTGCAGTGGAGCAGGCTGCCGGAACCGTTCGGCAGACGGCCAGGTGGCGACTAGACTGGATTCAGGGCGACCATATTCAGGTCCCTCAGGTCGCCCGTTAGGAGACGCCATGGATGGAGTCCCGAACTTGATCGCACGTGCGATCCTTCATGTATCGGCAGTCCTGCTGCTGTTCCCGCTGGCCGGTTGCGTCAGTATCGAGGAGATCGCACTCCAGAGTGGCGCCGACCCGGTTTCCTGGGAGATTCCGCAGCGCGATCCCCTCGCCTGCCACATCCCGCCACCCGCTGACCACACCCATCCTCCCGGGGATCGTGGCTGGATCGGCCATAGTGAAAAGGAGCTGGTCGCCGCGCTTGGGCCACCTGCGTTCCGCTTGGGCAAACCGATCCACGTCGCCGACGGGCCCGCGTACGTCATCGATGTCTATGCCGACCCACAACCGACCCGGGCGGGATGCATCGACGCCTATTCGCGGAACCCCTGCGGCGTGGTCACAGCGTACAACTGCCGCTGAAGACCGCCTGGGCAGACCGTCACGCCCGGACCGTTCCCGGGTTCACAATTCGGTTGGTCCGTTCCCAGGCCGGAGATTAGTCGAGGCGTCGGGCATGGGTCGGTGAAACCTGCGCAGCAGCAGCCAGAGTACGGCCGCCGCGACCACAAACAGCAACCATGCCCAGGCTGGCATCTCGGTCATCCGTTCGCCGAGCAGCACCATCAGGACGGTCAGCGGCAGGATGCCGAGCGCCGTGGTCCAGGTGAAGGTCCACCACGACACGTTCATCATGCCGGCAGCGTAGTTGATCAGGTTAAAGGCGATTACCGGCACCAGCCGCGCCGCCAGCAGAGCCGACCAGCCATGCGTGCCAGACCAGGTGTCAATGCGGTCCCAGTGGCGCTCGTGAACCATGCGGCTGACGAACGGCCGACCGAGTGATCGCGCCAGGGCGAAAGCCAACCAGGCTCCGAGCATCGCGCCACTCCAGGTGATCAGCGTACCCCAGAGCAGGCCGAACACCATGCCGTTGGCGATCGCCAGGCACTCCGCCGGAAACGGCACAAAGGAGTGGAGGACCATTAAGCCGAGGGAGCCGGCGACCCCCCAGGCGCCCCAGCCGCGAATCAGTTCGACGAACGCCTCGGGGGCAAGGGAAATCTGGTAGAGGTCGAGTGGACCTAAATCGAGCAGCGCCAGCCAGTCGACCAGAACGACCACCATCAGTAGCAGCACGGCCACGACCGCGAGGACCTTGCCCAACCTGGAGCCATGGTGCGCGGAGGGCCGCGCCCTGGAACGATGCCCTGCGTCAACCATCCACCAAGAATAGCAGCCACCACCCGGGAGCCCGGGAAGTGACCGCCTCAGTCGGGAGTGGCCCAGTCGCGGCGTAACCGCGTCCGGTTCAGTGCCAGCCACTGCAGCGCGATGACCGGGATCGCCGAGTCGATCTCGCCGGCCGCCAGTCGTCCCATGGCGCCATCGACCGTCTCGGCGAAGACCCGGATGTCCTCGCCCTCCTCTACGAGACCGTGGATACCGCCGGCCACACTTGCATCGACCTCGCCGCAATAGAGGTGGATCGACTCACTGCTGCCACCGGGGCTTACGTAGAAACGGCCGACCTTCTCCAGTCGGCCAAGGCACAAGCCCGCCTCTTCCACCGCCTCGCGCCGGGCGACCGATTCGGGCGGCTCGTCACCGCCGACGATGCCGGCGACGATCTCGATCAGCCACGGTCCCGCCGCGCGTTGCAGAGCGCCGATGCGAAACTGCTCGATCAGCACCACGGCATCGCGAACCGGGTCGTAGGGAAGCACGGCCACGGCGTGACCGCGCTCGAAAAGCTCGCGGGTGAGTGGCTGACTCATGCCACCAGCAAACAGGGCATGGCGCAAGCGAAAGCGCTCCAGTCGAAAAAAGCCATCGTGACAGACCTCGTGCGCCTCGACAGCAACGCGTCGGGGTAGGGTCACGACAGGATTCCTGACTCAGTCGTGCTCCAGCTCCTCGGCGACGGTGCGCACGATGCGCCGGTC
>QNFN01000378.1 GCA_003645555.1 Gammaproteobacteria bacterium
CGAGCGCGCCGTCACGGTGCGTGGCCTTGGTGTGTCCAAGGGTGCGCGCACTGCCATCGAAGCGGCCGGCGGCAAGATCGAGGACTGAATTGGCCACTTCTGGCAAATCGATGGCCGGGATGCTCGGCTCCGGCAAGCTCACCGAGCTACGGCAGCGCCTGCTGTTCGTGCTTATTGCGCTGTTGGTGTTCCGTTTCGGGACCCACATCACTGTCCCTGGGATCAACCCTGAGGCGATGGTGCTGCTGTTCGATCAGCAGCGTGGCTCGATCCTCGACATGTTCGACATGTTTTCGGGTGGGGCCTTGAGCCGGCTGTCAATTTTTGCGCTCGGCATCATGCCCTACGTTTCGGCGTCGATCATCATGCAGCTGATGTCCGTCGCGGTGCCGACCCTTGAGCGCCTGAAGAAAGAAGGCGAGTCGGGGCGACGCAAGATCACCCAGTACACCCGTTACGGCACCGTCGTTCTTGCCTCCTTCCAGGCGATCGGCGTATCGGTGGCGCTGCAAGGGCAGACTATCAACGGCCTGCCGCTGGCCTACGCGCCGGGTCCGGGGTTCGTATTCACCACCGCCACGACACTGGTGACCGGGACCATGTTCCTGATGTGGCTAGGTGAGCAGATTACCGAGCGCGGCATTGGCAACGGCATCTCGCTGATCATTTTCTCCGGTATCGTCGCCGGCCTGCCGGCGGCCGTGGGTGGCACCCTGGAATTGGCACGTACCGGTGAGCTTAATGCACTGGCCGTGCTGTTCCTGATCGTGCTGGCCGTCGCCGTAACCTCATTCGTTGTATTTATCGAGCGTGGGCAGCGCCGGATCACCGTCAATTACGCCAAGCGCCAGCAGGGGCGCAAGATGTACGCCGCGCAGTCGAGTCATCTGCCGCTGAAGCTGAACATGTCCGGCGTTATTCCGCCAATTTTCGCCTCGAGTATCATTCTGTTCCCGGCCACCATCGGTGGCTGGTTCGGTAGCACCGAGGGGATGGGCTGGTTACGTGATATCACGGCCGCTATCTCGCCAGGTCAGCCGCTCTACATCCTGCTTTACGCGCTGGCGATCATCTTTTTCTGTTTCTTTTACACCGCGCTGGTGTTTAATTCGAAAGATACGGCAGACAATCTCAAGAAGTCGGGTGCCTTTCTGCCGGGAATCCGGCCAGGCGAGCAGACCGCACGCTATATCGATTCGGTGTTGACCCGGCTTACCTTTGCCGGTGCGGCGTACATCACCGCGGTTTGTCTGCTACCGGAGTTCCTGATCCTGTACTGGAACGTACCGTTCTATTTTGGTGGCACCTCGCTGCTGATCATCGTCGTCGTGACCATGGATTTCATGGCCCAGGTGCAGGCGCACATGATGTCGCACCAGTATGACGGTTTGCTGAAAAAGGCCAAGCTCAAGGGGCATGGCCGGGCCGGTGCGCTGCGCTGACGCGGCGGACCACCGACGATTGGAGAGACAGAGATGAAAGTGCGTGCATCGGTCAAGAAGTTGTGCCGACACTGTAAGGTCATCCGCCGCAAGGGTGTGGTCAGGGTGATTTGCAAAGACGGCCGGCATAAGCAACGCCAGGGCTAAACGCTGGTTGATTTATCCACGATGAACCGGTAATCTTGCGCGTTTGCCGCAGGCCAACCGGACCGGGTTGTAGGAGTAGTTTTTCATGGCGCGAATCGCAGGGGTTAACGTTCCCGATCGCAAGCACACGGTGATTGCGCTGACGTCGATTTATGGCGTTGGACGCACACGTTCTACGGCGATCTGCACCGCTGCGGGCATCGAGCCCAGCCGCGAGATCAAGGATCTCAGCGAGGAAGAACTCGAGAAGCTGCGCACCGCTGTCGGTAGTTTCACCATCGAGGGTGACCTGCGGCGTGAGGTGTCGATGAACATCAAGCGGCTGATGGATCTCGGCTGCTACCGTGGCGTTCGCCACCGCCGCGGCTTGCCGCTGCGCGGACAGCGGACCCGCACCAACGCACGTACCCGCAAGGGTCCACGTCGCCCGATCAAGCGTTAAGCGCCGGTCACCGACCAGGAATAATCCGAGATGGCCAAGACAGCTACCCGTTCCCCGCGCAAGCGAGTCAAGAAGAATGTCGTGGATGGCATCGCCCACATCCACGCTTCGTTCAACAATACGATCATCACGATCACCGACCGCCAGGGCAATACCTTGAGCTGGGCCACCTCTGGAGGCTCCGGTTTCCGCGGTTCACGCTAGAGTACGCCATTCGCCGCGCAGATCGCCGCCGAGAAGGCCGGCAAGGCTGCCCAGGAGTACGGCATGATGAATCTAGAGGTGCGGGTCAAAGGCCCGGGCCCGGGACGCGAGTCGGCGGTCCGCTCGCTAAACAACGTCGGCTTCAAGATCATGAACATCACCGATGTCACCCCAATCCCGCACAACGGCTGCCGTCCGCCGAAAAAGCGGCGCGTGTAAGCGCGGAGGATAGACGTGGCCAAGTACACAGATTCAAAGTGCCGTCAGTGCCGCCGTGAGGGAACCAAGCTGTTCCTCAAGGGCGAAAAGTGCTACACGGCGAAGTGCGCCATCGAGACGCGACCGTTTCCACCCGGACAGCATGGCCAGCGCCG
>QNFN01000379.1 GCA_003645555.1 Gammaproteobacteria bacterium
AGCGTCAAACCGTCGAGAACATCGGGGCCCTCCGGTCGGTAACGGAAACGGACCTGGTCAAGATGCACTTCACCGCGTAGGGATGGAGGGTGCAGACGATTGGCGTTGTGCCCCGGTTCACACGGGGCGTTCATCAGGTCGCCGAGCCGGCGCAGTGACAGGCCCGCCTGCTGGAACTCCTGCCAGAGCTGCACGATGCGCAGGGTCGGCCCGCTGACCCGCATCGCCAGCATGTTGAAGGCGATCAGTTGGCCGACTGTGAGTTGGCCGTCGATCACCAGTCGGGCACCAAGCCAGATGATCATGACGGTGCCAATTTTGTTGACCAGACCCGCACACTGGCCGGCGAGATTGCCCAGGTGACCAGCGCGGAAGGAGGCCTGTACATGTCCGGCGAGTTGCTCCTCCCAGCGCCGTTGCAGTTGCGGTCCGACCGCCATGCTCTTGAGGGTCTCGATACCGGAAATCGTTTCGACGAGGAAGGCGTGATTATCCGCGCCACGCTCGAAGCGTTCGGCGAGACGGGCCCGGAGGGCGGGCGTCACCAGCCAGGAGAGCAGGGCGTAACAAGGCAACGTGGCAAGCACGACCAGCGTCAGCACCGGGCTGTAGTACCACATCAAGGCAAGGAACATCCCGGCAAAGGCAAGGTCGATCACGGTGGTCAGGGTGGATGAAGTCAGGAATTGGCGAATACCGTCGAGCTCGCGGACCCGTGAGACCGTATCGCCGGTACGCCGGCTCGTATGGTAGGCGAGCGGGAGTTGCTGCAGGTGAGCGAAGAGACGGGCGCCGAGTTCAACATCGATACGTGCACAGGTGTGCGAAAAGAGGTAGCCACGCAAACCGCCGAGCAGGATTTCGAACAGCGCCATCGCCAACAGGCCTACGGCGAGCACGTCCAGGGTGGTCAACGCGTGATGGGCCAGCACCTTGTCGACAATGACCTGAAAGAACAGCGGTGTCCCCAGCGCCAGCAACTGCAGGCAGAACGAAGCAGCAATTACTTCGCCAAGTAACGACCGGTAGCGTTTTATCGCTGGCAGGAACCAGCGGAAACCAAACGGCCGTGTTGTTTCGTCAACGTGATGACGACGCGCACAAAGGATCAGCCGGCCGCTCCAGTTCGCCTCGAACTCCGTGCGCGGCAGTACTTGGGGCGCGGCGCTGTCACCTGCCTTCACCAGTACGCGACTGGTATCGGCTCGAGCGAGCAGCAGCCAGGAACCGTCGGCTTGCTCCGCGAGAGCTGGCAGCGGGGTCTGGGCAAGGCGGTCCCATGTCGAAGAGACCAGTTCGGCTTTCAGGTCCAGGGAGCGCAGTGCCCGTAGCACACCGGTATCGTGTTTGGCGTCGACAAAGTGACGATGACGCAGTCGCTCCATGTCCACGGCGACGTCATGCAGGCGCGCCAGCAGCATCAGGCTGCCGAGGGTGCGGTTGAGGTCGCCGTCGTCCGTCGATGTTCCACTCACCGTCTCGCCATCCATGTCGAACGGGTTGCTTGCCCAGACCTCTGAGTTTATGGAGCGACTGAGGTCGTTGTCTGTCGGCTCAGTCAGTCAATGAGGTGCGCGTTTGGAAGTATGGGCTGTCGTATTCCAGCGACAGAAGCCATTGGGCCGGAGTGCGAGGCGAGTCGGCAGGTGCCCGGTTACGGGTCGGAAGGCGTGTCGTGAAGCAGCAGGCGCCAGCGTGGCATGGCCGCCGTGGAGCAGGAGCAGGGAGAGGCTAGGCCAGCCTGTCGACCAACAGGACTCGCTTCGAATCCGCCCTGGAAACGAGAAGATCCCCGGGCACCTCCGGTTGCCTGTCAGTTACCGGGATTCACGTCTGGTCCGTGGTCGGCTGGTGCACTATGCGGGCTAGTTCGGCAGGGCCGAGATCATGTAGAGAACCTGTACCGATTGGCTCGGCTCGACGTTGCCGAATGACTGGCGGAATATCTTGACGATCACTCCACTTCGATAGATTTGGCTCAGCGCGCGGTCGACCGCCAATCGGAAGTCGCTGTCACCACGCGCCATCGCCAGCGCGTAGGGCTCGATAGTGAAATTCTCCGGGGAGATGGTCAGGTTGGTCACCTGGCGCCCGGCGATCAGGTACATCAGGATGGCGCGATCGGCGAAGTAGGCGTCGAGCTGGCGTGACTCGATCATCTCCAGGGCTTTTTCGTGATCGGTGACCGAGATGATCTCGGCCTCGATCTCGAGTTTCTTGAGGGTGTTGGTCAGCGACACCTCGGTCGTGGTGTTGGCTCGGACCCCGACATTCCTGCCGGCGAGCTGATCGAACGAGCTCGGACCGTCCTTGTGGAACATGACACCGGCACCGTCGACGAAGGTCGGGATCGAGAAGTCGACCTTTTCGCGCCGTGACAGTGTCACCGTGGTGGCGCCACAGAGCAGGTCGATCTTCCCGTTTGTTATGGCCTCGAATCGATCAGCCGCAGTAACCGGAACAAACTCGATGTTCAGTTTTTCCATCCCGAGGAAGGCTTCGAGACCGAGCCCGATCGTGTGGCACAAGCTGACGCTGTAGCCTGAAGGCTCCTCGATGGCGTTCAAATAGGAGAAGGGTGCCGCATC
>QNFN01000380.1 GCA_003645555.1 Gammaproteobacteria bacterium
AAGCTGGACATTCTGGGCGCCAGATACGAGTTCATGATTTGATCAGAGGTTCCCTAACCGGCCCAGCGCCGGCTCAAGCCGCGTCGAGCTCCAGGACGGCATCGACACCACAAGCGCTGGCGATCGAGCGCAGCGAGGTCGGGACGTTACGGTAGGTGACGGTGCAGCCCGCGGCGCGTGCCGTACGCCGCCATTCGAGCAGCAGCGCCAGGCCAGCCGACTCCGCCCGGTCGATGGCGGCGAGGTCGACAACCACCGAGGCCTGCCCGGCAAACAGGGTCGGACCCTGGGCCGCCAGCGCGGGTACGGTGTCGATCCCGAGTCGGCCGGCGAGCCGGACGGTGCCGTCGACATTGACCAGCGGGCCGCTATCAGCCGCCGTGGGCATCGGCATTGCGCTGTTTGATGTTCTCGATCAGCTGGTCGATGCCGACCTTGCGAATCTCGTTGTTGAAGGTGTTGCGGTAGTTGCTGATCAGGCTAAGGCCGTCGATGGTGATGTCGTAGACCATCCAGCCGTCGTCGAGGCGCTCCATCCGGTAGTTGATCGGGATGCCGAGCCCGCCCGGCTGCTCGATCTCGGTGCGTACCGTGACGTCGGTGTCGGTCGGATTGGCGATCAGCGGCGGGTAGTCGATCGGTTCCTCAGTGTACTCGAGCAGTGCGGTGGCATAGGTGCGCACCAGCAGGTTGCGGAACTCGAGCACGAAGCGCTCCTGCTGGCCGGCATTTGTCCGTCGCCAGTGCTTGCCCAGGACCGCGCGCGACATGGCAACGAAATCGAAGTGCGGCAGCACGATGTCGATAATGATCTGGTCGACCATGCGCGGATTGGCATCGAGCGCTTCCCGCTGTTCGCGGATCTTCGCCAGCGTCTTCTCGGTGGTATCGATCACCAGCTCGCGCGGATTATCGGCCACCGCACCGGCGGTCACCGGCAACAGCAACAGCAGGCAAGCCAGGCCCGCGACCAGCGAACGCAACGATTTCATCTGTAGGCTCCGGAAACACGCATCAGTTCGGCCACCTCGACGTTGTAGTCGTAGATAGTGGTCAGGTAATCGGTATGGGCCAGCGCGTAGCTGCGAAACGCCTCGATGACGCGATCCATCCGTTCGCTTCCGACCTCGAAATCGGCGTAGGCGGCAAGCATCCAGCGACGTCCGGCCCGGCTCGCCTCGGCCATCTCCTCGACCCCCTGGCGACCGGCACGCACCTTGTTGTAGCGCTCGGCCACCTCGAACGGGATGCCGAGCCGGGCGAATGACTGTTTGTCGACCAGGGCGTTGAGTTCCGCCTCGGCCTGGGCGATACGCGCCGACTGCACGCCCCCGGCCCAGTGCCACTGCATACCGACCATCGGCGTAACACCGACATGATTGAACGGATCGTAGATCAACGGATTGCTGAGCCGATCCCGCTCGGAGGCATAAGCGGCCGAGCCGACGATCCCGACGTAAACGTTGGGCAACTGCTCAGCCTTCTTGGCCTCGATCAGCGCACGCCGCGCCCGCAGCCCGGCCTCGAGCTGGTCCATCTCGGTGCGTGCGCTGAGGGCCTGATCCTGCCACTCCTTGAGCGACTGGTCGGGCATCGGCAGGGGCACCGGGCGAATGTGGCGGTCGGCCACTTCGAGCGGTTCCGGCTCCTGGATGCCGGTCAGCAAACGCAGGCCGGCGAGCGCGGTCGCCTCGATCGCCCCCGCCTGGGCCAGCGACTTGCGCAGAATTCCGGCACCGGTCTGCAGGGCGTAAAAGTCGGACAGCTTGACGTCGCCACGACCTTCGTCGATGGCGGCCTGCATCTGCTTCTTGGCCTTCATCACCCGCCGGACCAGGTCCTCGATCAAGTCATGCGAATCACGGGCGGTCAGGTAACCGTAGTAGGCGCGGGTCACCTGCATGCGTGACTGGATGCGCTGCAGGCGTACAGCGCCGCGCTTGACATCGACATTGCCCTGCGCCGCCTCGGTGTAGTTCTCGACCTTGCCAAACGTCGCCAGCGGCTTGATCAGCTTGAACTTCAGGTCGGCCCACGGCGAGAGTCCGTCGATCTCGTCACCGTCGGTGGCGACGGTGCACGGCAGGCTAACGCAATTGCTGCTGCCGTTGCTGTAGAAGCCATCGGCTTCCGGGGCGATCGCCAGGAACATGTTGAGATCAAGGAAGACGTCGTCGCTGCCGACCGCCTCCTGGAGCAGGGCGCGCGCCACGTCGACCAGGTGTTCGGTCTCACTGATCCGGGGATCGTGATTCATGGCGAGCTCGACCGCGTCCTCGAGGTCGAGGGTCACGGCGGCCGCCGGGCCGGTCAGCGCCGCCAGTGCCAGCGCGGCTGTAAATCGTCTGAACATACCGGGTATCCCTATTCGGATTTGCCTTCGGCGGCCTTGCTGAAGAGAAACTGGCCCACGACCTGCTCCAGCACCAGCGCCGACTGGGTGATTCTAATCTCGTCGCCGGACACGAGGAACCGTTCATCGCCCCCCGGCTCCAGGCCAACGTACTGCTCGCCGAGCAGGCCGGCGGTGAAAATGCTGGCGCTGGTGTCGCGTGGCAGGCGGTCGTATTGCGACTCGATC
>QNFN01000381.1 GCA_003645555.1 Gammaproteobacteria bacterium
GATCGATGCCGAGATGTAGGGCATGATGCCGAGCGCAAAAATTGACAGCCGGCTCAAGGCCCCACCCGACAACATGTCGAACATGTCGAGGATCGCGCCACGCCGCTGCTCGAACAGCAGCACCATCGCCTCAGGGTTGATCCCAGGGACAGTGATATGGGTCCCGAAACGGAATACCAACAGTGCAATAAGCACAAACAGCAGGCGCTGCCGTAGCTCGGTGAGCTTGCCGGAGCCGAGCATCCCGGCCATCGATTTGCCAGAAGTGGCCAATTCAGCCCGCCCTGTTCACGGTGGATCGCGGAGGCTGGCACCGGGCTGGTGTGGCTGGGCGCCGCTCTGGAGCGAAAGGGGTAGCGGCAGCTACCACTTGAGTGAAGAGCAAGCCCAGGCGCGCCAGAACAAGCCAGGACCGCGATAGGCGGGAACCTCTCACCGTCGGAATGAAACGAGGATATTGAAGATGGGCACAGACGATCATCATGCTACCTTGGTTTCCAGCCGCCACCGTGAACAGGGCGAGCTCATTCCTCGATCTTGCCGCCGGCCGCTTCGATGGCAGTGCGCGCACCCTTGGACACACCAAGGCCACGCACCGTGACGGCGCGCTCGATGGTGCCAGAGGCAAAGACCCGGGCCCGCTCTGCATCCTGGCGCACCAGGTTGGCGGCCTTCAGGGCAGTCAGGTCGACCACGTCGCCGTCGACGGCGCCGAGTTCATTGAGTCGCACCTCGGCGGTGACCTGAGCCACCTTCGAACGGAAACCGAATTTCGGTAACCGGCGTTGCAGCGGCATTTGGCCACCCTCGAAACCGGTCTTGTGAAAACCACCGGAACGGGATTTCTGACCCTTGTGGCCACGACCGGCGGTCTTGCCGAATCCGGAGCCAATTCCACGGCCGACTCGCTTGGCCGCCTTCTTACTGCCCTCAGCGGGCTTGAGCGTATTTAATCGCATGGTCTCAGCTCTCTTCGACCTTGAGCAGGTAGGCCACCTTGTTGATCATGCCGCGCGTGGCCGGAGTGTCCTCGACCTCGACGGTGTGGTGCATACGGCGCAGACCGAGACCGGCGATGCAGGCCTTATGGCTCGCCAGTCGCTTGTTCGTGCTGCGCACCTGAGTCAGCTTGACGCGTTTTGCCTGTGCCATCGGATCAGTCCCGCAGTTCCTCGACCGACTTGCCCCGCTTGGCGGCGATCGCCTCCGGGTTGGTCATCTCGGTCAGGCCGCGCACGGTGGCGCGGACCATATTGATTGGGTTGCGCGAACCGATGCACTTGGCCAGCACGTCCTGGATACCAACCACCTCGAACACCGCGCGCATGGCGCCACCGGCGATGATGCCAGTACCTTTCGAGGCCGGCTTCATGAAGACCCGGGCCGCACCGTGAGTGGCGGTGATCGGGTACTGCAGCGTGGCACCGTTGAGCTTCACTTCGCGCATCGAAGCACGAGCGTTCTCCATCGCCTTCTGAATCGCTGCCGGCACTTCACGTGCCTTGCCGCGACCGAAGCCGATCTTGCCATTGCCATCGCCAACAACTGTCAGCGCGGTAAACCCGAACTGCCGACCACCCTTGACCACCTTGGCCACACGGTTGACCGTGATCAGCTTCTCGCGCAGCCCATCGCCTTCTGCCTGGACGTCGATTCTCGCCATGCCTCTACCCTTCTCAGAATTCCAGCCCGCTTTCGCGTGCTGCATCGGCCAGGGCCTTGATCCGGCCGTGGTACTTGAAGCCCGAGCGATCGAACGCGACCTGGGTCACGCCGGCAGCTTTGGCCCGCTCGGCAACCAACTGACCCACGCGTACTGCGGCGGCCACGTTGCCGGTCTTGTCGAGTTCCTTGCGCAGATCAGGCTGCAGCGTCGAAGCACTGGCCAGCACCGAACCGCCGTCGGCCGAGATCACTTGAGCGTAGATGTGCCGTGGCGTGCGATGCACGCACAGCCGACAGGCGCCCAGTTCCCGGATTTTCTTCCGCGTACGCGTAGCGCGCCGCAGACGTGATGTCTTCTTGTCCATCGCCTAACCCGCCTTACTTCTTCTTGGCCTCTTTACGGACCACGTGCTCGTCTGAATAACGCACACCCTTGCCCTTGTAGGGCTCTGGCGGACGGTAGGCACGGATCTCCGCGGCCACCTGCCCGACCTTCTGCTTGTCGATACCCTTGACCACGACCTCGGTCTGGCTCGGTGTTTCGACCGTAATACCTTCAGGAAGTTTATGCGCCACCGGATGCGAGAAGCCGAGGGTCAGGTTGAGTACGTTGCCCTGCGCCTGGGCGCGGTAGCCGACACCCACCAGCTCGAGTTTTTTCTCGAAGCCACTGCTGACTCCGGTCATCATGTTGGCGAGCAGCGCACGCATGGTACCGTACATCGCCTTGGCGGCGGGCTGCCCCGCCACCGGACGCACACTCAGCTGAGTCTCTTCGCGCACAACCTCGACGGCCCCGTGCAGCGGCTGCTGCAGCGTGCCCTTCGGTCCCTTGACCCGGATCTCGCCGTCGCTCAGCGTCACCTCGACGCCAGACGGGATATCGACAGGTGCCTTGCCTACTCGGGACATGAC
>QNFN01000382.1 GCA_003645555.1 Gammaproteobacteria bacterium
ACCCGAGCCGGAACCCGGGCCGGAACCCGAGCCGGAACCTGAGCCGGAACCTGAGCCGGAACCTGAGCCCGAGCCAGAGGCGGAAACGGAATCAGAATTTTCCGAGAGCCTTGTCGAAACAACGCCAGCAATGACGTCGCCACCTGTCGAGACCGTGATTCCGGGAATTTCGTCCGGTGCCAAAGAGGCTTCCCGGCAGGAGACTGATCATGCTCCGCCCGTCGATGAGTCCGGCGAAACGGGCGAATTCGATTTCGGAGAAGCGCATTCCACGCATGCCGGAGGGATGATGGTTGGAGGGTTGTCACCGCTGGTGATCGGCATGCTCCTCGGCATGATCGTCCTGACCGGCCTCGCGGGATGGCTCGTCCTGCAGTCGCGAATAGGTACCCTGGAGGAACAGTTCATCCAGCTCGACGAACGGCTGCAGGTGGTGATGGGCGATCTCCGGCGCCAGGGCGAGACCCTGCGTACGTTAGTCGCAAATCCAGCGGTGCCCCGACCGGCCGAACCAGCAAAACAACCTGAGCCCGCCAGGGCGGCGATCGAACCGGCTCGTGTCACCTCGCTTGAGGAGAGCCTCGCTGAGCAGCGTGGCCAGTTAGAGTCTGCCGAGAAGAAGATCGCCAGACACACCACGCAGCTCTCGGAGCTCGAGCGCCGTGCCACCCAACTCGAAAGCCGGCCGGTAGCGATCCCATCCGTCTCTACGGATCGCAAGGAGGCACCGCTCGAACCGCCGGTTGGTTACGTCGTGATCCTCGCTTCACTGCCGGTCCGCGAACAGGCACTGCAGCAACTCGACCTGTTGCGTGCCAAGGGGTTCAAGGTCGTCCTGCGCGAAGCGCGGGTGAAAGGGCGCACCTGGTACCGCGTGCAGGCTGAGGGTTTCCATGACCGTGATTCGGCGGCTGTCTATGCACGCACGGCCGAAGATCGGCATGGCGTCACTGGCGCCTGGGTTGTGGCCCCCTGAATTCTCTGCACCATCCTATTCGGTGTCGCCTGAGGTCGGTCGACGGATGAGAAGGGGTGGCAAGCTCCCCGACCGACTTCCCGGCACCTACCTGCTGCGCTTCGACCTGGATGAGCCGTTGTGCCTCGATATCGGCCGGCTTGGTCAGGTGCCGCTCTCTCCCGGTGCGCTCTACTATGTTGGCAGTGCTTTCGGTCCGGGCGGTGTTGCTGCACGAGTGAACCGGCATGTCGCTGGCACCGGCCGACCGCACTGGCATGTCGACCGGGTCCGGGCCGAGCGGTCGGTCTGTGAGGTCTGGTTCAGCCATGCACCGATGCGTCTTGAGCACGCCTGGGCCGAGCGATTACTTGCCCTGGTCGGGGCGCATTCCGCAGCCGCCAGGTTTGGCGCCAGTGACTGTCGTTGTCTGACGCACCTGGTCCATTTCGATCGTCCACTCTCACGGCAACGGCTGGTGAGCGAATTTGGTCGTGATGGGGCACGGCGCTGGGTACCGACGCGCTGAGATTCGGCGTCGGGTTCTGTTACCATCCGCCGCTTTCCACGTTACGACACCCCCACGGGAGGATTTATGGCACGTCGCAAGTCGGTTGAAAACATGTCCGCTGAGGAACTCTACGAGCTGGCGCGTGAGCGCGAACAGCAGGAGGCGGCCCAGGCCGATCAGTCGAAAGAGCAGATCGCCGAGCTCAAGCAGCAGCGCAAGGCGCTGGTCGCCGAGCACAACAAGGCACTGAAGGTCATCGACAAGGAACTCACCAGGCTGCAGGGCGGCAAGAAGGCTCGAGGTGGCAAGCGTCGCAACGGTGCCCCACGCGGTCAGCTGAGTACCCGTGCCCTTGAGCTGGTGACCAAGCACGGCCCGATTAAGGGTCGCGACCTGAAGGCGCGTCTAGAGGACGAAGGCCTTGATGCCACTTACATCGCCCAGGTGCTGGCGGGAATGAAGAAAAAGGGTCAGGTCACTTCGCCGAGCCGCGGGCTTTACCAGGCGGCCTGACGAAGGCAACGAGATGCGCCTCTACCTGGTCCAGCACGGTCGCGCTGTCGATTCAGCTCAGGACCCGGCGCGACCTCTCAGTGACGACGGCAGGCGCGAAGTGGAAAGCGTGGCGAGTATCGTCCGCCGCTTCGCCCTGCCGGTTTCTCGGATCGAGCACAGCGGCAAGCTACGTGCCCGGCAGACAGCCGAGGTGCTGGCCGCCGTACTTGAGCCACCCTCCGGTATCCACGAGCGGAGCGGTCTCGCCCCGCGTGATGATGTAACTGAACTGGTGCGTCTCGGCCTGGTGCCGGATCAACTGATGCTGGTTGGGCATTTGCCGTTTCTCGAGAGGCTTGCCGGCCTGCTGTTGGTCGGTGACCCGGAGCGTTGTATCTACCGCATGCAGAATGCCGGCATCCTCGCCCTGGAAAGAGCTGCAGAGGGTGACTGGTCGATTCGCTGGGCAGTGACGCCGAATCTGGATTGAGACGGCGCCATCCTGTGATGTGCGCCTTACGCCTCAAATCTGGATAGTCTGAATTACTATCTACTTGGCCCAGCCTTAACAGGCTGTTGAAATCCTACTCAGCTGGCACCATCCGGCGTCAAAAT
>QNFN01000383.1 GCA_003645555.1 Gammaproteobacteria bacterium
AGGATGGGACGAGCCAGCTTCCTCTGTCAAAATGTGCTCCACAGTGCATTCAAGAAACCATGCTGAGCCGGTGGCTGTATACAGCGCGGGCAATTACAGTCCCTTGAACAAGCCGTGAGATATTTCCGATGTCCAGCCAGCTCTTCACTCCCTTCCGCCTCGGCCAACTCAAGCTGCCGAACCGTATCGTCATCAGCCCGATGTGCATGTACTCCGCCGAAGAAGGCAACGCAACCGACTGGCACCTGATCCACCTTGGCAGCCTCGCCTTCTCTGGTGCCGGGCTGCTCGTCATTGAGGCCACCGCCGTATCATCCGAGGGACGCATCACCGGTGGGTGCCTCGGGCTCTACAGTGACACCAACGAGCAAGCGCTTGGCCGCGTACTCGACGGTGTACGCCGTTACTCGAATATGCCGATCGCAGTTCAGCTGGCCCACGCCGGGCGCAAGGCCTCGAGCCTGCCACCGTGGCTCGGTGGCCAGTTGCAGCCGATGGACGACGGTGGCTGGCAACCGGTCGCACCTTCCGCGGTGGCAGACGATGCCGACGAACCGGCCCCGGCCGAGATGGTCAGCGCCGACATCAACCGCATTCGCGACGCCTTCGTTGATAGTGCCCGACGCGCCGCACGGCTCGACATCAACGCCGTCGAGTTGCACTTCGCGCACGGCTACCTGTTACACGAATTCCTGTCGCCGCTGGCCAACCGGCGCACCGACCGCTACGGCGGCTCACTCGAGAATCGCATGCGCCTGCCTCTCGAGGTGTTCGATGCCGTACGCGACGCCTGGCCACATAGCCGACCGCTCGGCGTGCGTATCTCGGCGACCGACTGGGTCGACGGCGGCTGGGACCTCGAACAGAGCTGCACGCTCGGTTCCGAGTTGAAAGGACGCGGCTGTGACTGGATCGACGTCTCCTCGGGGGGGCTTTCGCCAACGCAGAAAATTCAACTCGGTCCCGGCTACCAGGTGCCGCTTGCGCGCCGCCTGCGCGCCGAAGTCGGCCTGCCGACAATCGCCGTCGGGCTGATCACCGAAGCACAGCAGGCCGAGACGATAATCGCCGATGGAGACGCCGACCTGGTGGCCCTCGCCAGAGGCGTACTCTGGAACCCCCACTGGCCGTGGCAGGCCGCCGGCGAACTGGGCGCCCAGGTCGATGCTCCACCGCAGTACTGGCGTGCTCCGCCACGTGAGTTCAAGCAGCTGTTCCGTGACGGGCTTTTCGGCATGCGCTGAGGCGACCGATCAATCGTGAACTGACAGAAAAGAGGCCGATTGATGGATCATAACGACCGCACCTGGGTAGACGAGGCAATCCGCCGTATCAACGCCGACTTCAATCGCTCCGCCGACACTCACCTGTTCCGCGTCGACGTGCCTTCGCTTTCTGGCATCACGCTCTACTTCAAGGACGAGTCGATCCATCCAACTGCCAGCCTGAAACACCGGCTGGCACGTTCGCTTTTTCTATACGGCCTGTGCAACGGCTGGATCGGCTCGCAGACCACCGTTATCGAGGCGTCGTCCGGCAGCACCGCGGTCTCCGAAGCCTACTTCGCCCGCCTGTTAGGGCTGCGTTTCATCGCCGTGGTGCCGCGCTCGACCTCTCACGAGAAAATCGCCCAGATCGGTTTCTACGGTGGCGAGGCCCATTTCGTCGACCCGCCGGAGACCATCTACGATGCGGCCAGGCAACTGGCCCACGAAACCGGTGGCCACTACATGGACCAGTTCACCTACGCCGAGCGAGTGACCGACTGGCGTGGCAACAACAACATCGCCGAATCGATGTTTGCGCAGATGGCCAGAGAGGAACACCCGGCACCCGACTGGATCGTCTGCGGTGCCGGCACCGGCGGCACCTCGGCCACCCTCGGCCGCTATGCGCGCTACAAGGGTTACCCGACCCGCATCTGTGTTGCCGACCCCGAGAATTCGGTCTTCTACGACTACTACCGCAGCGGCGACACCAGCCTGACTTGCGATGCACCGTCACGTATCGAGGGAATCGGCCGACCGCAGGTTGAGCCGTCATTCATCTCCGGCGTGATCGACCGCATGTTCCGCGTCCCCGATGCCTCTTCCATCGCCGCCGTTCACTTTCTCGAGCAGGTACTTGGCCACAAGTACGGGCCGTCCACCGGGACCAATCTCCACGGCGTGGTCGAACTGGCGGTGGAGATGGCGGCGGCGGGACGGGACGGTGCCATCGCTACGCTGATCTGCGACGCTGGCAACCGATACCTCGACACCTGCTATGACGACGACTGGGTCGCGGCTCAGGGACTCGACCTGGCACCCTGGCTGGAACGCTACCGGCGCTTCTGGGATAGCGGTGTCTGGTAGGGCGGCCGTTCAGACACCGACCAGCACCTGACCCAGGGCCAGCAGGCCGAACAGCGCGAACAGCAGTGCCGCGGCACGGTGCATCCAGCGCCGTGGCAAGTGCCGCAATAGCGTGCTACCAACCGCGATACCGATTGCCGAGACCGCCCACAGCGCCAGCGTGCCACCGACGAACACCGACCAGACCGCCCCGCTCCCGGCCGCCAGTGCGACCAGGGCGAG
>QNFN01000384.1 GCA_003645555.1 Gammaproteobacteria bacterium
ATGATTTTCCAGGGGGCGTGACCGGTGCTGGTTTTGCGGATGGTGCGTTCGGCGGCTTCGATGAAGCGGTCATAGAGTCGCCAGTGTTTCCAGTCGGTCTCGGTAACCCGCCAGCTGAGTTCGGGGTCTTTCTCGAGGTTCTTGAAGTGCTTCTTTTGCGATGCCTTGTCGAGGTGGAGCCAGAACTTGAGGATCAGCGCCCCGTCGTCGGAAAGACCCTGCTCGAAGGCGGTGATGCGGTCGAGCTGTTCGTCAAAGTCGGCGAGCGGGGCATCGTCGATGACCTTGCGCAGCACCGGACTCGAGTACCAGCAACTCAGGAACAGACCAATCTGGCCCTTGGGCGGCAGGTCGCGCCAGTAGCGCCAGTACTCGGGACGGTCACGCTCCTCCTCGGACGGCTGGCCGTAGGCGCGGGTCACCAGCCAGCGCGGGTCGAGCCAGCCGGAAAGCAGGTTGACGATCTCGCCCTTGCCGGCGCCGTCGACCCCGGCGAAGACGATGATGGTCGGGAACGAGGCGTCGGCCAGCAGCTTGCGCTGGGCCTCGAGCAATTCGGTGCGCAACTCGGGGATACGTTCCTTGTACTCCTGGCGCGACAGCTTGCGCCCCAGTTCGGCGATCTCGAACATGTCGGCCTCCCCCGTTAAGCCCCCTGTGGGCCGGTTGTCGTCCGGCGCCGCCCTGGCGCATCCTTACATGAACTATGGCAATCGCTCGGGAGCCTTGCAATGCCTGGCATGACCGGTGCGCACGGCTTCTGGTATCCTCTTTCGCCCTTTTCGACCGTCCCGGGTACCCGATGAGCAAACAGCGCAAGGCGGTCGCCCTGATTTCCGGCGGGCTCGACTCGATGCTGGCCGCGCGGGTGATCCAGGAGCAGGGCATCCACGTCGAAGGCATCAACTTCTTCACCGGCTTCTGCGTTGAAGGGCACACGCACGCCATTCGCAAACAGGACCAGGTGAAACCGAAGCGCAACAACGCCCTGTGGGTCGCCGAGCAACTCGGTATGCGCCTGCACATCGTCGATATCGTCGACGAATACAAGGACGTGCTGCTGAATCCGCGCCACGGCTACGGCAAGCATCTCAATCCGTGTCTCGACTGCAAGGTCTACATGGTCGGTAAGGCGTACGACTGGATGGTCGAGCACGGCTTCGACTTCATCATTACCGGCGAGGTGGTCGGGCAGCGGCCGATGTCGCAGCGCAGTGAGACCATGCCGGTGGTGGCCGACGAATCGGGGGTGGGCGACCTGCTGCTGCGACCACTCTGCGCACGGCTGCTGCCACCGTCCCGGCCGGAGCGCGAAGGCTGGGTCGACCGTGACCTGCTGCTCGATTTCAGTGGCCGGTCACGCAAGCCGCAGATGGGACTCGCCAACCGGCTGGGTATCGAGGACTACGCCCAGCCGGCCGGCGGCTGTTGTTTTCTGACCGACGGCAACTACGCCGCCAAGCTGGCCGATCTATGGCAGGCGCGCGGCGAGCGCGACTACGATCTCGATGACATCATGCTGCTCAAGGTCGGTCGTCACCTGCGCCCGCGCCCGCACTTCAAGCTGGTCATCGCGCGCGAGGAGGGTGAGGTGAATTTCCTGCTGGGCTACCGCCGCCAGTTCACCCACCTGTACACGAGCAGCCACCCGGGGCCCCTGGCCCTGCTCGATGGCACGGCGGACGCCGATGACATCGACCTGGCGGCCCGCATCGTCGCTCGTTACAGTCAGGGACGCGACGCCGGACAGGTCAGCGTAGAGGTGCTCCCCAAGGGGGGCGAACCGCACACGCTCGAGGTGCGCCCATTCGGGGCCGACGACATTCCGGAAGCATGGTACGTATGAGCCACCATGAACTCGACGCCCGTCGCCTGCTCTGCCCGATGCCGGTGATTCGTACCCAGAACCGGGTCGCGGAGCTGGCCCCGGGAGACACCCTCGATGTGACTTGCACCGACCCCGGTGCCGCCAATGACATTCCGGCCTGGTGCCGGATCAACGGCCATGAGCTGATCGGCATCGAACAGCGCGAGGACGAACTGGTGGTCTCGGTGCGAGTCGGTCCCGGCGACGATTGATGGGCGCGGGCCACCACCACCATCATCACAGCCCGGTCGTGGCGGGCCGGGCAGGGGCCCCGGACGCGGAACGCTACACGGCGACGCGTCGGGTCACCATCCTCGGTGCCGTGGTCAATGTCGTCCTGGCCGTGCTCAAGGTGGGGCTTGGCGTGGTCGGGCACTCCGCGGCCCTGGTCGCCGACGGTATCCACTCGCTCTCCGACCTCGCCAGCGACGTGGTGGTGCTCTATGCCGCCAAGCTGGGTAGCGAGCACGCTGACGAGCGCCATCCCTACGGCCACGCCCGCATCGAGACGGCCGCCACCGTCGCCGTCGGCCTGCTGCTGATCCTGGTCGCCGCTGGCATCGCCTACGATGCGGTCGCCAGGATGTTCCACCCGGAACGTCTGTTCCATCCGACGTTCCTGACCCTGGTGGTTGCCATGGTCTCGGTGCTGGCCAAGGAGGCACTGTTCCACTACACCATGCGGGTTGCGCGGCGCGTGCGTTCGA
>QNFN01000385.1 GCA_003645555.1 Gammaproteobacteria bacterium
ATCGAGCTGGCAGGGGCTATCTCGCCCTACGATCCCGCGGTCTACGCCAAGGGGGCCGACAACCTCGCCGCGATGCTCGAGCAGAAGATCCTGCAACGCGACCCTGAGCCGTGCTACTACGTCTACCGCCTGCAGGCGGGCGAGCATGTGCAGACCGGGTTGGTGGCGGCCGCCTCGGTCCCGGCCTACGATGACAACCTCATCCGCAAGCACGAGTACACCCGGCCCGAAAAAGAGGACGACCGGGTGCGCCAGATCGACGCCATCGATGCCCAGACCGGCCCGGTGCTGCTGACCCACCGGGTCCACGAGGGGCTGCGCGAGTTGGTGAACCAGGCGATGCATGGCACTCCCGAGGTCGATGTCACCACCGACGATGGCGTGCGCCATGCCTTGTGGGTGGTCGCCGATCCGACCCGGATCGAGGCGATCAGCGCGCTGTTCGACCCGGCGGTCAGTGGTGACATCGATGCCCTCTACATCGCCGATGGTCACCACCGGTCGGCGGCGGCGTCGCGCGTCGCGGCCCAGCGGCGCCAGGCGGGCGGCCCCGGCTGGAGCGGGGCGTGCGAGGGTTTCCTCGCGGTACTGTTCCAGGCCGACGAGGTGCGCATCCTCGACTACAACCGCGTGGTGCGGGATCTGAACGGGCTATCGCGCGAGGCCTTCCTCGGGCGCGTCGCGGAACGTTTCGCCGTTGCCGCCCGTCCCGGGGCGGTGCGGCCCGGAGAGAGTGGCGAGTTCGGTATGTACCTGCCGGGCCAGTGGTACCGGTTACGGGTCGACCCGGCGCGGCTGGCGGCGACCGATCCGGTGGCACGGCTGGACATCAGTCTGTTGGCTGAGCACCTGATCGAACCGGTCCTCGGCATCCACGATCCGCGTCGTGACCAGCGCATCGACTTCATCGGTGGCATCCGCGGCCTCGGTGAACTGGTGCGTCGGGTCGATAGCGGCGAGATGGCGGTGGCCTTCGCCCTCTACCCGACCTCGCTGGAACAGTTGATGGCGGTAGCCGACGCCGGTGAGGTGATGCCGCCAAAGTCGACCTGGTTCGAGCCGAAGCTTGCTGACGGGATGGTCTCTTACCCGCTATGCCGTAGACATGTGGTGGAGTGAGCGGCGTGCCAGGCGTGGTCAGTCTTTACGGTCGAGGTCGTCGAGGACATTGTCGATGCTGCCGCTGAAGACCGCGGTCTCAACATCACCCATCTCTTCGCGGCCGATGCCATCGAACGGACCGGACCAGTCCTCGGGCGGGTCGACGGGATTGATCACCAACTCTTTCCAGACATCGATTTCGATCTCCTCGATATCGCCGTCGAAGTACTGGATTTCGATCGATCCCTCCCCGGGATCGTAGGCGACCACCTCGAAGGTCTGCTTCTGTTGATTGCGGTACCAGTCACCAATGCGTGGATCGCAGCTCGGCATGCCTCGTGCCCTCCCGGTTCGGTCGGCACCCGCTGGCCTGTGCGGTCAGCGATGCCTCTAACCGTGAGAGTAGCGTACGCCTCGATGGCTGCAAGAGGAAGGGTTGGCTTGATGCGTGGTTTTGCCACTGGATTCCGGTCGCTATGGTCACGCTGAGCGACGATAAACATGCTGAAGAGGGGCTTGCCGGGCTGTTGGCGATGGCACCCGAGTGCGATGCAACTCTGGTCGCAGCGGCTTGGCACGCCCTCGAGGAAAGCACCCAGGAAGCTGGGCTCGAGGTGGCCGATGACGACCTGCGTGACGCCCTCGCCGTGGCGCGAATCCTTGCCGACCTGCACCTCGATACCGAATCGCTCTGCGCCGTCTTGTTGCATGCTCCCGTGGCACGCGGGACGCTGCCGTCGGAGGCGGTACGGACCACCTTCGGCCTCGCGACTGCGCACCTGGTCGATGGCGTGGTGCGCATGGACACCATTCGTGACTACGCGGTGCTCGGGGATGGCGCTGACGAGCAGAACGCCGAGAGCTTGCGCAAGATGCTCATGGCGATGGTCGAGGACGTCCGCGTCGTCCTGGTCAAGCTGGCGGTACGGCTGCAGGCGATGCGCGGCCTGCGCGACCGGCCGGAAGCGGAGCGGCGGCAGGTTGCCGAAGAGACCCGTGACATCTTTGCTCCGCTGGCCAATCGCCTCGGCATCTGGCAGCTGAAGTGGGAACTCGAGGATCTCGCCTTCCGCTACCTTGAGCCCGATACATACCAGCAGCTTGCCCGCGCCCTGGATGAGCGCCGGGTTGACCGGGAGCGTTACCTGCAGGCGGTGACCGTCACGCTGGAGCAGGAACTGCAGTCCCAGGGGTTGGTCGCTGAAGTCAGCAGTCGGTCGAAGCACCTGCACAGCATCTGGCGCAAGATGCAGCGCAAGGGGGTCGGCCTGGATGAGATCGTTGACACTCGCGCGGTGCGCATCCTGGTCGAGGAAGTAGCCGGCTGCTACGCGGCGCTTGGTGTGGCGCACGGCCTCTGGCAGCACATGCCGCGTGAATTCGACGACTACATCGCCAACCCCAAGCAGCATGACTACCGTTCGCTGCATACCGCCGTGATCGGTCCCGAAGGGCGCACACTCGAGGTGCA
>QNFN01000386.1 GCA_003645555.1 Gammaproteobacteria bacterium
GAAGAAGGGGTCCTTGGTCGACAGGTCGTTGATCCACAGGATCCACGGTGCCTGGCGTAACTCGACGCTCTCGAGCAGCACCCAGTAGAGGGCGATAAAGACCGGGATCTGGACCACGATCGGCAGGCAGCCGCCGAGCGGGTTGATCTTCTCCTTTTTGTAGATCTCCATCATCGCCTTCTGCAGGCGCTGCTTGTCGTCACCGTAGCGCTCGCGCAGCGCCGTCAGCTTCGGCGACATCTTGCGCATGTTGGCCATCGACTTGTAGCTTTTCTCGGAAAGCTTGTAGAAGGCCGCCTTGATCATCATGGTCAGCAGGATGATGGTCCAGCCCCAGTTGCCGACCAGGCCATGGATCTTCTCCAACAACCAGTAGATCGGCTGAGCGATGAAGGTGAGCACGCCGTAGTCGACGGTCAACACGAGGCCCTCGGCCACCTCGCGCAGACGCGCCTGCTCTTTGGGACCGACATAGAGCCGGGTTGACAGCGTTTCGCTGGCACCGGGCTCGATGCTGGCGGCCGGCGAAATCAGTCGCAGCAGGTAGCGGCCGCCTTCCAGGTACTTGGTCTCGTAGCGATTGATCTCGTCCTTGTGCGGAATCCAGGAAACGAGGAAGTAATGCTGGATCATCGCCGCCCAACCGTGGTCGAAGTCGCGACTCAATGACTGGTCGGCTATGTCGTCAAAATCGATCTTTTCGTACTTGTCTTCGCGGTTATAGATCACGCCACCGGTGTAGGTGTAGATGAAGGCCTGGCCGTCATCGGCCGGCTCGGTGCGTTGCAGTTGGCGGTACTGGCTCAGTTCGACCGCCGCGCCCGAGCTGTTGGTGACCACGAATTCGACATCGATCAGGAAACTGTCGCGGTGAAAAGTGAAGCGCTTCTCGACCTCGAGGTCGTCGGCACCACGCCAGCGCAGCGGGACGACCAATGTGTCGGCGCCGTCGGCGAGCGTGTACTCGGTCTGCTCGGCAACGAATTCCGCGGTGTGATTCGGCGCCTCACCGCTGGTCGCCAGCAGGCCTGACTGAGCGATATGGAACAATCCGGCACCGTCGTCCAGTAGGCGAAACGGGATATCGGGCTGATCGATACTGATCGGAAAGGTCGGCAGGTCGACCCTACGAATGTCGCCACCGAGGGTGCTGATATCGACCGCCAGTCGGTCGGTGACGACGTGTACCGTGCCACCGCGCGCGGTGCGTGGCTGGCCACTCCCGGGCACCGTACCGGGCACCGTACCGGGCAATGATCCGTCAGCGGCAGCAGGCATCCCGGTCGGCACACTGCCGTCGACGGCGACCGTGGTGGCAACCGACCCATTGGCCGCGATTTCAGATGTTGGCCCGTAATCCTTCATCCATGCCTGGTAGAGCAGCAGCAGAACCAGGGCGAGGCCCATGAACAGGACGAGGCGAAAATTATCCATGGTGATGTTGCTTTCCGATCTGATCAGGCACCGGGTCGATGCCGCCAGCATGCCAGGGGTGGCAACGCAGCAAACGACGCAAGCCAAGCCAGCTGCCGGTGAGGGCGCCGTGGCGAATCACGGCGTCGTGGGTGTACTGCGAGCAGGTGGGGTAGAAGCGGCAGTGACCGCCGAGCAGTGGGCTCAGTAGCAGGCGATAGCCGCGGATCAGCAAGATTATGAAACTTTGCATTGCTTCTGCAGCCGATTCCAGTGCCGTTCCAGCGAGGCCATCACTTCCATGTTGTCACGCCGGGCAACTCCCTGCCGGCCGAGGACAATCAGGTCGAGTGGGCCGAGATCCTGCTGATGATGGCGGAAACTCTCGCGTACCAACCGTTTGAGACGATTGCGGGCCACAGCCGCCCTGGCGTGCTTACGTGCAATGGCCAGGCCGAGGCGAGGAGAATCGCAACCATTCGGACGGGCCAGCACCGTGAAGCAGTCGTCGACGGAGCGGCTGGCTTGGGCGAATACCCGGTCGTAATCCTGGCGCGTCAGCAACCTGGCGCGTTTTGGAAACCCGAGCGTGAATGCCGACAACGACCGCGGTTCAGACCGTCAGCCGCGCCCGGCCCTTGGCCCGCCGCGCGTTGATCACCTTACGTCCGCCACGGGTACGCATACGCGCCCGGAAGCCATGATCGCGTTTCCGCTTGAGATTGCTCGGTTGAAAAGTTCTTTTCATCTCTCAGTGTCCCGTGGCATCGGCGCTCGGCGCCGGCCATCCGCATCAACGGCCAAGGAAAAGCACGCAACCCTACCCGTACGCCCTTATTTTGTCAACATTCGCAACCGCTTACAGCCCGCTTCATGGGCCTGTGGATAACTACCTCCGGGCGGTGTACTCTAGCCCGGTCCGAGCCACGGCTAAACCACCAGAAGAGCGCCTCGACCAACCTCCGGTCGGGACGATGCAATGGGTGCCGTCGGTCCGGCAGGGGACCCTTTCTGCATGCATCATTCACTGTGGCAGCGCTGCTGTGCCGAGCTCGAAAGCGGGATTTCCTCGCAGCAGTTCAACGCCTGGATCCGTCCACTGCAGGCGATCGAAGCACCCGGTGAATTGC
>QNFN01000387.1 GCA_003645555.1 Gammaproteobacteria bacterium
AAGGAGCCTCTGATTAAGTCTGGACGAAGTAGATGGTGCTTCAGAATGTTCAGATTTGAGGCGCAAAATGCACGTAATAGCTAGCTATTGCGAAGCTTTGCAACGAAAAAGCTGGGTATTCTGGGCGCCAGATTCGAGTTCATGATTTGATCAGAGGTTCCTTAAACCCTACTTGCTCTCTGGACGGTAGACCGCCTCCCACTCCTCGCCAGGCGGCCGGGCGGCGAAAGCGGCGCAGCGTATCCGTAGCCGTTGGCAGGCGGCATCGTTAGCATCGGCCAGCAGCTCATCAAGCTGTGCTACGGCCCCTTCGAAGTCGCGTGCAGCGTAGCGGTCCCAGGCCGCCTCGTAGCGCCTGGCGCGGTCAATCCGCGTGGGGTCGGTGGTGGTGTCATCACCGAGCAACTCGTAGACCCAGGTCGGCTCCTGGTGGCCCTTTACCGCCACTCGGTCGAGGCGTCGCCAGGTGAAGTGTGCACCGCACGCTTCCACTGTGGCGTGCGTGGCCATGACGTGAGTGCCGTAGACTTTGTTCAGCCCTTCGAGTCGGCTGGCGAGATTCACCTTGTCGCCGAAGACGGTGTAGGCAAGTCGGTCGGGTGCCCCAAAGTTGCCGACGATCACTGTCCCGGTGGCCAGACCGAAGCGGGTCTCCAGCGCGGGGGCACCGGCTTCGCGCCAGGCGGTATTGAGTTCTTCGAGGCGCTGTTGGCAGGCCAGAGCGGCAGTGACCGCGCCTTGGGCGTGGTCTGGATTGGCCCGGGGCGCACCCCAGAAAGCAATAATGGCATCGCCGACAAGTTTGTCGACCGTGCCGCCATTTACCTGGATTATGTCGATAAGTGCGTCGAAATAAGCCGCCATGTGGTCGGCGAGTTGCTGCGGGTCGAGCCCGTCCGCGCTACGCGTGCAATCCGCGATGTCGCTGAACAGCAGCGTCAGTTCGGTGCTGCGCCCACCGATGCGGGCGACGTCGCCCTCGGCGACCAGGTCGCGAACCACTTCGACCGGGACGTAGCGCGAGAATGACTCGACCGCAGCCAGCGACTGCGCCTGCGCCTCGGCCAGTTCACGTACCTCGCGGACGTTGGCTGCGATGGGTTCGACAGCGCTGAAGTCGAGTTCTCGTATGCGCTGACTCTGTGCCGCCAGCGCCTCCAGTGGGCGGCTGTAGGCGCGGGTCATGAACAGGGCGAAGACCAAGGCCGCGATCAGCGCGATCGCGGTAGAGATCAGCAGGCCGATACGCAGCTGGGTGATCTCGCCGACGAGGTCAGAGGCCGGGATCAGAACCGCCACGCGTAGGCCACGGCCGGGCTGCAGTGCATACGGCTTGACCGCGACCCACCACGACTCGCCGTCAAAATCGAAGTCGAGAATGCCCCCGTCTTCTGTATTCAGGTTCCTCACTTTCAGGGTGGCCTGGACGGCGGCGTGGACGACCTGGATTTCGATCTCCCGGACCGACTTCAGCAGGTCTTCGCGCATCACGGCGGGGTCACGGTAGCGTGGATCGCGAGGCAGGCCGACCATTCTCCGCCGGTCGTCCATGATCACCTGAAGTGACCGCTCACTTACCTGGTTTTCCTTGTTCAATGTGAAGTCACTGAGCGTGGTCAGCAGGACGTCAAAGGCAACGACATGATCCACACCCTGCTGTTGCCAGTGGCCCGACACAGTGATGCCGAGGTCCCCGGTGGTGGCGAGAAGGTAGGGCTCGGTCCAGTTCATCTGCCCGGGACGCGCGCCTTCGAGTTCCCGGTACCAGGGCCGGATGCGCGGGTCGTAGTCGAGTACCCGCCATTCAGCACCGGCCGGTGTGCCGTCGTGATCGACATCGAACCAGAGACTGGTGGCGCCCCAGCTGTCGCGGGCGACGATGCGGTTGCGTAGCTGGCCATCCTCGAGCCGAAGCAACAGCCACCCTTCGCCCCGTGCGTTGCCGAGGTTGATTGACGAAATCACCGGGTGCGCCTTGAGGTAGGGGAGCAGCAGGCGGTTCAGGCGAGCGAGGGCGTCGAACTGCTCGGAACTCACTTCGCCGGGAGCCCCGGCGACGATGGCGGCGAGATCCATCAGGCCATCACGACCCCAGGCCGTGGCCAGGCCCACACCGACCCGTGCCGGGTCGAGAAAACGGTCAAGCTGGACTTCGGCCTCTTTGAGCCCGCGATGGGTCAGATCAACCGACAGTGCCTGTTCGGACTGGCCGGCACGGTACTGCATCATCGCGAACAGCGACAGCGAGCTGATCATCACCAGCAGCAGGAAGCTACGCAGCAAGCTCCAGCGCAGCGATACTGGCTGTTTAGCCATGGCCGTTTTCCACCTCAGCAGGTTCCTGTTGCGTACCCAGTGTAGGCAGGGTTTCCCTGATCCACGCTTCGGCCCGGCGGTTGATCTCTTTGGCCCTGCAGCCTGCGGTGTCAATCGGCGGACCGCCGCCGCCGTGACTGGTCCCCGGGCGAATCGGGAAGCCGCCGCGCGGCCAGTAGGCGCCGGCGTCGTGCGCCACCGGCAGTATAGGCACCCCGGCACGCT
>QNFN01000388.1 GCA_003645555.1 Gammaproteobacteria bacterium
CAGGTCGCGCTGCTCGGGCAGTTACGAGAACAGGCCAAGGCCGACGGTAACGCCCTGCTGATGGTGCTGCACGACGTCAATCTCGCCGCGCGCCATTGCGATCCTGCCCTGCTGCTGTTTGATGGCGGTGAACATGCGAGCGGTCCGTTGACCGACGTGGTCGACGAGGCGGCGCTGACGAGACTCTACGACCACCCGGTGGTCGCGGTCGACGGACCAACCGGTCCCGCCTGGCTGCCGGGCTGAGACAGGCGCCTTACAGAGGGGGTCAGAGTAAAACGGGCCCTGATTTACTCTGACCCCCTCCTGATCCAAGTTTGACGTAGCGAACCTTGCCAAGATCAGCCTGCTGCCTCGCCTGCCAGAGGTCGTAGTGGTCCTGCATCGCAAGCCAACTCTCCGGGGAGCGTCCGAGCGCCTTGGCCAGGCGCAACGCCATCTCCGGACTGATGCCGCTTTTCTCACTCACGACCCGGTTGAGCGTGGACGGTGCAACGCACAGATTCGCCGCCAGCATGCGTACACTCAAGCCGAACGGTTCGAGGTAAACGGTGCGGATGAACTCACCGGGATGCGGGGGATTGTGCATAGCCATCAATGGTAATCCTCGTAATCGAGCACGTAGGCGTTTCCGTCACGGAACTCGAACGTGACACGCCAGTTGCCGTTCACCCAGATCGACCAGCGCCCCTTCTTCCGGCCCTTGAGCGAATGCAGGCGAAATCCCGGAACATCCATATCCCCGATGAATTGCGCGGTGTCCAGGGCGGCAAGTTGCATACGCAGACGCTGGGCATGCATCGCCTGGATTCCAGCCGTGCTGCCGATCTCGTAAAGCCGCTTCAGTCCCTTGTGGCGGAATGACTTGATCACACCACGAATGTAGCATGTTGCGCATCACGCAACAATAGTTACCGAGGGGGTCAGAGTAAATCAGGGCCCATTTTACTTTGACCCCCCTCTTGATTACATGTAATCCATTGCTTACAAAAAGAAACGCAGGCTATCTGTATAAATCCCGCACGGAATTGAGGATAATCAATTACAGGCTCATAATAATTATGCTGCTCGTTTCGGAAGACTCCTACTGAAACAGCGAACTGTCCAATGGTGACCCCTGAGAACCGATGCCCCAAGGTGTAGAAACAGCCACAAGCCAATGGACCGTGCCGGTGAATCGCACCACCTTCGGGGTGCTGTCACTCGGGGCGTTCATCGTCACGGCTCTCGGGCTGACCACCGGCACCGACTGGCAGCTGCAATTCCTGGCCATTGCGATCACGTCCGTTGCCATCCTGGCACTAAAAAGTCTGGCGCCCCGACTTGGACTGATCGATCATCCCCAGGGCCATAAGACACACGATGGCGATGTCCCCGTCATCGGCGGCCTCGCTATCTACATCGGCCTTGCATTCACGCTGCCGCTGACCGCACTTCCTGGCAGCACCATCTTCGCACTACTCGCATCGTGCGGCCTGCTCGTCGCCCTGGGCGCCCTCGATGACCGCTACCACCTGCCGGTATGGGCACGCTTTGGCGCTCAGGTCGGAGCCGCCCTGATCATGATCGAATGGGGAGGCGTGATGCTGACCGACCTCGGTCAACTGGTCGGCGACGAGACCTTCACCCTGGGACGCTGGTCGATCTTGGTGACCGTGGTCGCCACCATCGGCGTCATCAACAGCATGAACATGGCCGACGGCCTCGACGGTCTGGCCGGCACGCTGGCGCTGGCCACGTTCGGCATGGCCGCCATCTGGGCCGCGAGTGGGCATCCAGAGATTGCCTGCATAGCCCTGCTGGCCTGCTCGGCACTGACGGCGTTCCTCGCCTTTAATGCCCCCCTGCCGAGCCGTGATCCACGCGCCAGGGTATTCATGGGGGATGCCGGGAGCATGATGCTCGGACTGCTGATCGCCTGGGTTCTGATCACGCTTTCCCAGGGCCCCGATCGTGCCTTCCCGGCCGTCACCGCACTCTGGCTGTTCGCACTGCCACTGTTGGATACGCTGTCGGTGATGCTGCGACGGATGCTGCGGGGACGGTCACCCTTTGCGCCCGATCGTGAGCACCTGCACCACATCCTGATCGTCGCCGGTTACTCCAACCGGGCGGTGGTTGGCATCATGTTCGTGGGGGCCATGCTGTTCGCGGCTTTCGGCCTGCTGATGTTCAAGACCGGCATTCCGGACTACTGGCAATTCACCACGGCACTGGGCGTCTTCGTGCTCATCAATATCGCGTTGCGCCGTGCCTGGCGAGTGCAACGGATTTTGCATAAATTTTCCCAGAGAGGTTGAGATCGGTTTCGGTTTACAAAAAACGCCAGCCTCACTTATACCGCCGTATCCCGTCGGCGCAGCGAACCGGCCCACGCCGCGAAACTATCCAGTCCAGACGTTGTCGAGTGTGCCCTCCCGATCGCTGGAGAGGCCGGGCAAGGCATCACATGCCCAAGATTCCGCCACCTACCGAGGATTGCGAACCGGGCAGTTCCGCCCCAGCTGATCCGGGCGTTCGAGCAGTTCGCAAACGCGTTC
>QNFN01000389.1 GCA_003645555.1 Gammaproteobacteria bacterium
GATCGGCACGTTCTCGATCCAGATGTCGGCATCACCGGACCCGGCAGCGGGCAGCCAGCCGCGCACCCGGCGTGGGCCGGCGTTGTAGGCGGCGATGGCCAGCACCGGATGGTCACTGAATTCATTGAGCAGCTTGCGCAGGTAGTGGGTGCCAAAACGGGCGTTGAGCTTCGGGTCGAACAGCCGCCACTTGTCTTTCAACGAGGTATTCAGATCGCTGGCGATGCGGCGTCCGGTGGCCGGCATGATCTGCATCAGCCCGAGCGCCCCCGCTGACGAGCGGGCACGGGCGTTGAATGCACTCTCCTGGCGCGCCATGGCAAAGACCCAGGCCGGGTCGAGCTGCTGGGCGCGTGCCTGGGAAGTGAGTTCGGTGCGATAGGCGAACGGGAAGCGAATCTCCATGTCATCGAAATAGCGTGCCGAGCCGAGGGCAAAGATCGCGCGGTAGTACCAGCCCCAGTGGTAGGCGAGCCGCCCGGCCAGGCGCAGCTCCTCGGCTAGACGGTCGGCCAGCGTATCCCGCCATTCGCGGCGTGCATCGAGCAGCAGCCCGGCGTAGTAGAGCTCGCGCGCGCGAACGATGCCCGGTACAGCTTCGAACGCCGCCGCCGGAGCCGGCATCGATGGCACCGGCACGTGGCTGATGCGGTACGGTCGCTCCAGATGATCGGCAGCGAGAAACTCATAGTAGCCGCGCCCCCTACTGAGCTCGGCATAGGCGGCCTGAGCTTCGGCTGGATGCCCGGTCGCTTCCAGGGCGCGGGCACGCCAGTAGCGCCAACGCTCTTCGGACAGCTCCTCCGGCGGCATGCGCTCAATCCAGGCCAGCGCCTCATCCCAGCGGCCAAGGCGCAGCGCGGTTCGCACACCCCAGCCACGCACTCGCGCGTCCTGCCACGCCACCGGCAGCGCCGCAAGGCGGACCAGCGCCTGCGGATCACCGTCGAAGGCGTACTCGAGGGCGATCTTGCGTTCGACGGCGTGACGCTGGTCGTCGGCGAATGCGTGGCGCCCTTCCAGCCGGGCCCAGGCTGCTGCGGCCGCAGGGGCGTCGTAGCCAGCCAGTCGACTGACACCGTAGACCAGGATCTTGCGCTCGATCGGTCCGGCCATGCGCAGCGCCCGCGACTCCAGGCCGCGCCTGGGATCGCGCCGCATGCGTAGCCAGAGATCGAGCCGGTCGCGGTCAGTGGAATCCAGAAACCGGCCCAGGTAGGTCGCCAGCTTTACCTGGCCACGGCGGATGGCCAACTCGATCCGTGCCCAGGTCAGTTCCGGAGTCAACTGCCCTGCCGTGCGCCACGCGTCGAACAGTGGATCACAGGCGCGTGGCTGGGAACGCCCGACCAACCACAGCTTTTGCGTACCGACCCAAGCCTCCTCCGTCCGGCCGAGCCGGCGTAGGGCATCGTGGTAACGGCAGGTGGCGCTGGTGCCGAACTCGGGACGGTACGCAACAAGATACTCGCGCCAGCGCCCTTCACGAGCCAACCGCTTGAGCCACTTTCCACGCAACCGCCTCGCCAGCGGCGTCTGATCGAGTTCATCGAGGGCGGACGTCATGGCATCCGGGGTCAGACGATCGAGCTGCCGCTCGAGCGACCAGTAACGCAGGTAGGGATGCAGCGGGTAGTCACGCAGACTCGCCTCGAGGGTACGGAAACGCTTGTTGTCACCGGCGAGGAGGGCCTTGCGTGCGGCGAGGAACTGCTTGCGCTCGGCACTCAGCAACTGGTCATCGCTGGCCTGAATGGGGTGTAACGGCAGCCACGCCAGAGCTACCAGAATCCCCTGGCAAACGAGAAGCCACAGCCGGGAGCGCCGTACCACGGTCATTCCTGCTGCGCCTGATCGGAGCGCTTTTTGCGCTTCGGCCGCTGCGGCAACAGGGGGTCGTCGTCATCCATCAGAATGCGGTTGGCCGGGCCCTCGAGATCATCGTACTGACCACTGCGCGTGGCCCAGAAGAGCACACCGACCATGATCAGGCCGAACAGGATCATCCCCGGGAGCAGGCCGTAGATCACCTCCATCGTGCAACCTCTACCTGTTCCGTGGCAGACCCAAGGGGAAGCGGCCGCCCGGGTTCCATCGGCACGCTGCCAAGAGGGAACAGCCGGCGCAAGCGCGCCGCATTGCCGATCACGGCGAGGGAACTGAGCGGCATCGTCAGTGCCGCCAGCAGTGGGGTGACCATGCCGAGCATCGCCAGTGGCACCATGATCAAATTGTAGGCAATCGACAGCGCAATGTTCTGACGCACGGTGCGCAGCGTTGCCACCGCCAGCTGCCGTGCCTCGACCAGCTGTCCGAGCCGATCCCGGCTGAGCACGATATCCGCGCACTCGACTGAAACATCGGTGCCACTGCCAAGGGCCACACCGACGTCGGCCTGCGCCAGCGCCGGAGCATCGTTGATGCCGTCACCCACCATCACCACCTGCCGACCACCGGACTGCAACCCGGCAATGACCCGGGCCTTGTCCTCGGGCAGCACCTCGGCGACTACCTCATCCAGGCCGACCTCGGCGGCGACC
>QNFN01000390.1 GCA_003645555.1 Gammaproteobacteria bacterium
AGCGCACCCGGACCCACGACTGGCTGCACGACCGTGCCGGTGTCAGCGCGACCTTCGAAGCCGAAGATGCCCTCCGTGCCGGTCTTTGCATCCGTCGCGACCAGGCCTGCTTCGATGCCACCCTCGACGGCCTGCTCACCGCCCGCCATCGTATCGAGGCACAACTGCTGGCCGAGCTCAGCAACGAGGAGTCGGCATGAGCGAGGCCCGCATCACCTGGTGCAGCGGCTCGGTGCTGCGCGCCCGTCCGGAAGGCAGCTTTCATATCAACGAAGCGCTGCTGATCGGTCCCAAGCAGTTGCTCGGTGAAGTGATCCGGCTAAGCCATGACGAGATCGTCGCCCAGGTCTACGAGGATACCGGCGGACTGCGACCGGGCCACCAGGTCACCGGCCAGTGTGGCCCGTTGTCAGCCTCGCTCGGCCCCGGCCTGCTTGGCAACGTCCTCGACGGCCTGTTGCGACCGCTATCGGCACTGAAGACCGAACTGATCTGGCCCGGCGTACGCCCGCACGAGGGCGGCACGTTCCGCTTCGTTCCCGCGGTCCGCGCCGGCCAGCAGCTCGGGCCGGGCGCGCCGTTTGGCCATGTCGAACCCTTCCCCGGGATGCGGCTACCCTGCCTGACGCCGCCAGACACCTCCGGCACGGTGCGGCACATCGCCGGTGAAGGGCTTTACCAGGAGACCGAGGACCTCGGCGAACTGCACGCGGACGATGGCACCAGCCAGCCACTGCGGATGCGGCAGGAGTGGGGTATCCGCGAACCGCGCCCGGTGGCTCGCCGGCTCGGTATCGGCCCGCCGATGATCACCGGACAGCGCGTCCTCGACGGACTGTTCCCGATCGCCCGTGGCAGCCGGGCGACGTTGCCTGGCGGTTTCGGTACCGGCAAGACCGTACTGCTCGAGAACCTGGCCAAGTGGTGTGACGCCGACGTCATCGTCTTCGTTGCCTGCGGCGAACGCGGTAACGAAATGGCCGGTGTGCTCGAGGAGTTCCCTGAACTGCAGGACCCGCGCACCAACCGCTCGCTGATGGAGCGCACGGTGATTATCGCCAACACCTCGAACATGCCGGTCGCGGCGCGCGAGGCGAGCATCTACACCGGCATCTCGGTCGCCGAGTACTTCCGCGATCACGGCCTGCACGTGGCGCTGATGGCCGACTCGACCAGCCGCTGGGCTGAGGCGTTGCGCGAGATCTCCGGACGGCTCGGCGAACTGCCCGGCGAGGCCGGTTACCCGGCCTACCTGAGCAGCCGTCTGGCCGGCTTTTATGAACGTGCCGGCCGGGTCGAGACGCTGCATGGCCAGGAAGGGTCGGTGACCATCATGAGTGCGGTCAGCCCGCCGTCCGATGACTTCTCCGAACCGGTTACCACCCACACCCGGCGTTATATCCGCACCTTCTGGTCGCTCGACCGCACGCTCGCCCAGGCACGCTTTTTCCCGGCGATCCATCCCCTGCTCTCCTATTCCGATGACGCCGACGCCCTGGCCGCCTGGTGGCAGGGCCAGGGCAACCCGCAATGGCCGGCACTACGGCAGCAGTTCCTGACCCTGCTCGGTGAACAGCAGCGACTGGAACGCATGGTGCGCATCGTCGGCCGCGACGCCCTGCCCCAGCGCCAGCAACTGGTGCTGCTGTGCGCCGAGTTGATCGGCGAAGGCTTCCTGCGCCAGTCGGCCTTCTCCCTGATCGACCGCCTCACCTCACCGGCCAGGCTGACGGCGATGATGCGGCTGCTCGGCAGTTTCATCAGCCACGCCGAAACCGCACTCGAAGGTGGCGCCAATGTCGATGCCATCGGTGAATTGCCGGTGCTGCGCCGGTTGCAACGCATGGGCGAAGAGATTGGTAACGACGCCATGGACCGCTTCGACCTGCTGCAACGCGAGCTCGACAGCCAGTTCTACGCCCTGACCACGGAGCTGGCCGATGCTGGCTGACCTCTACACCCACGGCACACTGCGCAAGATCGAGGGTCCGCTGCTGTTCCTGCGCCGCAACCTCGACGTCGGCCTGAACGACGCCGTCGAAGTGATCGGCAAAGACGGTCGTGGCCGCCTCGGAAGGGTTGCCTCGCTGGACGAGGAAACCATCGTCATCGAGGTGCTGGAGTCGACCACAGGCCTGTCGCTGGAAGGACCACGGGTGCGCTTTTTTGGCGAACCGTTGCGGTTCGCCGTCGGCCCGGGACTGCTCGGCCGGGTCTTCGACGGCGTCGGCCGCATCCTCGACGGTGGACCGCCGTTGCCGGGCACGCAACGCTGGCGCATCGACGGCATGCCGCTGAATCCGACCGCACGAGCCAAGCCGGCCGACTTCATCGAAACCGGCATCAGCACCATCGACCTGATGAACAGCCTGGTGCGCGGGCAGAAGCTGCCGATCTTCTCCGGCGGCGGCCTGCCTCACGACCGCATGGCGGTGCAGATCGCCCAACACGCGCGACTGCCGGACGACGAGGGCGGCCGCTTCGCCACCGCCTTGGCCGGCATCGGTATCCCCTCCGACACGCCCGGGAAC
>QNFN01000391.1 GCA_003645555.1 Gammaproteobacteria bacterium
CGCTACCTGGCCGAACACGGTGTCGACGCCCGCGTCGAGTTCTCGGGGGGCGCGGCCGCGGTCAAGCCGCCGGTGCTGGCCGACGCCATCGTCGACGTCAGCGAGACCGGTTCCAGCCTGCGCGCCAACAACCTCAAGGTGCTCGACGTGGTGCTGAAGAGCACGCCGCGCTTCATCGCCAACCGTGACGCCCGCGCCGACGCCTGGAAGCGGCAGAAGATGGACCGCCTGTTGTTGCTGCTCAACGGCGCCATCGCCGCCGCCAGCCGGGTTTCGCTGGGCATGAACGTCCCGCGCGAGGCGCTCGACCGGGTGCTCGGCATCCTGCCGGCACTGGCTACGCCGACCATCTCGACGCTGGCCGACGAGGCCTGGGTCGACGTTTCGACCGTGGTCGTGGAGAAACAGGTTCGGGAACTGATCCCGGCCCTCTACGAGGCCGGGGCTCGCGGCATCATCGAGACGCCGCTGAACAAGATCATCGAGTAGGTTCGCGCACCGCACCTGCTCGTCCCGGCTCGTTTTTGTTGTAGGTCGGGCTTCAGCCCGACAAAGGTGATTTCATGTGCTGCTGTCGGGCTGAAGCCCGACCTACAGAAATGCAGGTGCCGTCATCGGCCTCGGCGCAGACGGCGGCATTGAGCTGCCTGGATCACCCGCACCGGCCTGGCTCATGTCTCCTGCCAAGTACCTATTTGTAGGTCGGACTTCAGTCCGACGACGATGATTTCGCGTGCTGCTGTCGGGCTGAAGCCCGATCCACAAGGCAACGGTCGTCTCTGGTTGGAAATTTTCACTAGGTCGAACATCTCCCCTCGGGGCGTCTACGCACGGCCTGCCATCGGGCTGGGGCCCGACCGGCAGCGCACACATTTCATGTAGGTCGGACTTCAGTCCGACGCGGGCCATGTCGGGCTGAAGCCCGACCTACAAAGAAATAGATGCCTTCTGCCACGCGGCCAGCGTCGCTGCATAGAGTGCCGGGTCGTCGGGCACGGCCCCGCGGCAGCCGACGATGCGGCTGGCGAAGGCCTGGGCCCGGTCCAGCGTGACCTCCAGCGGCCAGTCGTACAGCAGCCCGCAGATCAGCACGCTGGCGAAGGCGTCACCGGCACCGACGGTGTCGATCACCTTGATGTCAGTGTTTTCCGGAGTGACCGCCAGTGTCCCGCCAGCGCGCGTGTAGGCGGCAGCGCCAGCGTCACCACGGGTCACCACCACCAGTTCCGCCGTACCGAGATCGAGCAGTTGGCGCGTCCCCTGCGCCTCGTCGGTGGTGTCGGTCAGCGCGGCCAGTTCGTCGTGGTTCAACTTGATCCAGCATGCGTTGGCGACCAATTCCCGCACCTCGTCACGCGCCCACCACGGGGTACGCAGGTTGACGTCGAGGAAGATCGGGGCGGCGAGGCGGTCGCGCAGTCGTCCGAGTGCGATGCGGGCCGCGACCCGGCGCAGGGCCAGGCTGCCGTGGTAGAGCAGCCCGGGCGTTGCTGGCAGTGCCGCCCGGTCGCTGGCAATGAAGTCCCACGCCACGTCGGGGCGAATGCTGAAGGTCGGCTCCCCGTCGGCCAGTGCGACGTCGACGGTGCCGGTCGGGTGGTGCGCGTCGATGCCGATCCCGCGGTCATCCAGGCCGGCCGCCTCGATGCGGCCGAGGATCTGTTCGCCGAGAGTATCGGCGCCGACCGCCGACAGCAGCAGCGGGGTGAGTCCGAATGCCTGCAGGTGCAGCGCGACGTTCAGCGGGGCGCCGCCGAGCACCTTGCTGCCGTCGGGGAAGTGGTCGAACAGCACCTCACCGAACAGCACCGGGCAGGCAGGTCCGGCAGCGTTCATGCCGTTTCCATGAACCAGGTCACGGCGTTTGGGATGAGGCGGTAGGGGGAGGCGGTGGCGTGGCGCTCATCGGGAAATGGATTGGCCAGTCACGGATGCCATTGGGCCGCCAATCAGGCGGGCACGGCGTCGAACTCGATCCGATCCGCGCCGTGGAAGGCGAGGAAGTGGCGCCCCTTGGCGCGCGCGACCAGCACCATGTCGACCGTCTGCCCGAGGTGGAGGCCCATGTGGGTCATGCCCGAACGCGACAGCAGGACCGGCACGCCCATCTGCGTCGCCTTGATCACCATTTCCGAGGTCACCCGGCCGGTGGTGTAGAGGATGCAGCTGCCACCGTCGACCTCGTCGAGCCACATCCTGCCGGCGATGGCGTCGAGGGCGTTGTGGCGACCGACATCCTCGACGAAATAGAGCACCTCGGTGCCACGGCAGAGGGCGCAGGCGTGGACCGCGCCGGCCGCCTTATAGATGGCGTTTTCCTTGCTGAGCGTCGCCAGCAGTTCGTAGAGCAGCGACTGCCTGACCGTCACCGCGGGCAACCGTGTCGCCTCGATCTTTTCGATCAGGTTGCCGGCATCATCGTAATCATATTCGGTTTGCTGGCCCTTGGGCCGGATCTCTTTAACCAACCGGGTGTTGCGGTCGTACTCAAACCAGGTGATGTTGTTTTCC
>QNFN01000392.1 GCA_003645555.1 Gammaproteobacteria bacterium
ACTGCAAAAGGCCTTCGCCGGCCAGCCGCTGCAAGTGGTGGCGGTCAATGTCGGCCAGGAGCCCTACGACATCGCGCTGTTCCTGCGCCAACTTCCGGTCGACCTGAAGATCCTGCTCGACGGCAAGACCAGGACCCAGCGTGACTGGAAGGTGCGCGGACTGCCGACGACGGTAATTCTCGATGCCGAGGGAACGATCCGCCACCACGTCGCCGGCCAACGCGAGTGGGACAGTCCCGAAATCATCGCCGCGCTACGCGAACTGCTACCGCAGGGATCGCAGGTGCCGCAGACACCGGAATTGCTGCGCACGGCAGGCGGCGACTGATCCTGACTACGCTGGTGTAGAATTGCCCGCTCGGCAACGGAGGTCCCAGTGGAGCAGTTTCGCGGAACAACCATCCTTTCGGTACGGCGCCACGGCCAGGTCGTGATTGGCGGCGACGGCCAGGTAACGCTGGGCCAGACGGTGCTCAAGGGCAACGCACGCAAGGTGCGCCGGCTCTACCAGGAGCAGGTGCTGGCCGGGTTCGCCGGCGGTACCGCCGACGCCTTCACCCTGTTCGAGCGCTTCGAGGTGAAGCTCGAGCAGCACAACGGCCAATTGGCCCGCGCCGCCGTCGAGCTGGCCAAGGACTGGCGCACCGACCGCCTGTTGCGCCGGCTGGAGGCGATGCTCTGCGTCGCCGATGCCAAGACGTCACTGATCATCTCCGGCAACGGCGACGTGGTCGAGCCGGAAGAGTCGCTGATGGCGATCGGCTCTGGCGGGGCGTTCGCCCAGGCCGCGGCCCGGGCGCTGCTGGAGAACACCGAGCTGTCGGCACGCGAGATCGTCGAACGGGCGCTCGGCATCGCCGCCGACATCTGCGTCTACACCAACCGCAACCTGACCGTTGAAGAACTCGCCAGCGAATAAGAACCCCACACCATGACCCAGATGACCCCACGCGAGATCGTCCAGGAGTTGGACAAGCACATCGTCGGCCAGGACCAGGCCAAGCGTGCCGTCGCCATCGCCCTGCGTAACCGCTGGCGGCGCAGCCAGTTGCCCGAGGCGCTCGCACAAGAGGTGACACCCAAGAACATCCTGATGATCGGCCCGACCGGGGTCGGCAAGACCGAGATCGCGCGCCGCCTGGCGCGGCTGGCCAAGGCCCCGTTCATCAAGGTCGAGGCGACCAAGTTCACCGAGGTCGGCTACGTCGGCCGCGATGTCGAGTCGATCATCCGCGATCTCGCCGACGCGGCGGTCAAGCTGACCCGCGAGGAGGAGATGGCCAAGGTGCGGCACCGCGCCGAGGACTCCGCCGAGGACCGCATCCTCGACGCCCTGCTGCCGCCGGCCCGCCGCTACGGCGAGGAGGTGCCGAACGACGACAGCCACAAGGAGGGCGACGAAACACGGCAGAAGTTCCGCAAGATGCTGCGCGAGAACCGCCTCGATGACCGCGAGATCGAGATCGAGATCAGCGCCTCCCCGGTCGGGGTCGAAATCATGGCGCCGCCCGGCATGGAGGAGATGACCAGCCAACTGCAAGGCATGTTCCAGAACATGGCCGGCAACCGCACCAAGAACCGCAAGATGCGCATCCGCGATGCCCGCAAGCTGCTGGTCGACGAGGAAGCGGCCAAGATGGTCAACGACGACGACATCAAGCTGCGCGCGCTGACCGCCGTCGAGCAGCAGGGCATCGTCTTCCTCGACGAAATCGACAAGGTGGCCAAGCGCGGCGAGTCGAGCGGCCCCGACGTCTCTCGCGAAGGCGTGCAGCGCGATCTGCTGCCGCTGGTCGAGGGCTGCACCGTCAGCACCAAGTACGGCATGGTGCGCACCGACCACATCCTGTTCATCGCCTCCGGTGCGTTCCACATCTCCAAGCCCTCCGACCTGGTCCCGGAACTGCAGGGGCGGCTGCCGATCCGGGTCGAACTCGACGCCCTCGGCGTCGACGATTTTGTGCGTATCCTGACCGAACCCGACGCCTCGCTGACCGAGCAGTACACCGCCCTGATGGCGACTGACGGCCTGGCGCTCTCCTTCACCGCCGACGGCGTGGCCAAGCTCGCCGATCTTGCCTGGCAGGTCAACGAGCGTACCGAGAACATCGGTGCACGGCGGCTGCACACCATCCTCGAACGACTGCTCGAAAGCGTCGCCTTCGAGGCCTCAGACCGCTCCGGCCAGGAAGTGACCGTCGACGCCGCCTACGTCGAGGCCCAACTCGCCGACCTGGTCGCTGACGACGACTTGAGCCGCTACATCCTCTGAGCCCCCTTAAGGAGCCTCTGATCAATTCATGAACTCGTATCTGACGCCCAGAATGTCCATCTTTTTCGTTGCAAAGCTTCGCAATAGCTAGCTATTACGTACGCTTTGCGCCTCAAATCTGAACATTCTGTATCACCAGCTACTTCGTCCAGACTTGATCAGAGGCTCCTTAGGGAACCTCTGATCAGGTCATGAATCGGTATTTTGCACCTGGAATCTCCAGCTTGGTCGTGGTGA